>JALVDN010000230.1 GCA_027008965.1 Flavobacteriales bacterium
CACGTTTTCGCAGTTGGTGTGCCTGACGACGCTTTTCTTCCAGCACCTCTCTCGGAAAGCTTCTCGCATCTTTCTTCTCTTCCATGAGAATGGATTATATCAGATAATCTTTATTGCCGGGTTAATAGATACGAATTGTTGCATTAGCTGAATACCCTCCTGCAAGCTGCATGAACACATCACAACACAAATTTAGGCAAGGGTTGGTTAAATTTTAGAGCACCATACAAAATAACTTTTAGATCACCACCATTGTTGATTTTGTGTACCAAATTCGATTATTGCTTTGTATTTAGGCGAAGTATAATCTCCAAGATAATCCATGCTCCCCCAACTACCCCATTTGGATGGCGGGCTGATATCATCAAAATACATAAAGAGACCACCACCAACCATTTTCCAGTTTTCAAAGTTAGTGAATGTCAATTTACGCATATAATCAGTTCGATTGAATTTCATATGGAAACGGATAAAGTCTTTGTCATTTTGAATTTTCAAACCATTTCCAGTAATATGTTGTCCACCTTCATATGCCAACAAACTCATACCATATTTATTAGCAAGGTCTTTAAATTTTTTGTATTTAGATTTCATTGAGATTATAGTTCTTTTACAATCAAAATATCTTCCCTCTAAAGTCTGCTCATAGGCTTTTTCCATGCCTTCATCTTTCTCGGAAAACCATTTGCGAATACGTTGAATTCGGTCGATACCACCCGAACCATTAACACATCCTGTAAAGTACCCTGCAATGGCCAAGGCGTCGATACCTCCATTATAGCAAGGTGCTTTTTCCCATAATGGGCATTCAAGAGCAATCAAAGCTAAATTATACCATCCGCCTTGTATGCCTAGCACACATTGTAGTCTTTTTTTTATTTTTGGTCGTTCAGTTCTCCAAAGTGAACAGATCTCCACCGTTCTCTTAGCATGCCATTGTATATAACCGTTTCCGTGCTTACCCCACAAACGTTTAGCAGCTTTATCAGCATAATGCGTTTGTTGAAATCGCCAATTCCAGACTTCATTGGAATGTTCCAAGTAGATTTTATGGCTATCTATAAGATTATCCGATACATATCGAGCTAAACGTCGAACATAATCGTCATCTGCACGATGAGGAATGTTTAACCAAACATCACTGCCAATCTCGTTAGCTAAATCTACGATTACTTCAATCGGTACACCTTTCAAAGACCAAGTATAATCTTCCAATTTAGGGCGATCACTCCATTTACTGATCTTCGAGTTATTAGTCTTAAGCCAATCCATTAACCGTATCGCGGTAAAGCGTCTGATATAATCCAGCCATTGAGGATTGAAAATTTTTCCCTTCTCATACAAGTGTAAGTACTTCTTAGCAACAATTTTGATATTACGAATATAATTATCGGGGTTTGTTTTTTTTATTGTTAATATGGCGTATTTGCCCTTAGACACAACCCTGATTAAATCACGATTTTTACCAAGAGTATCCACTTTTCTCACTAATCCAGAATAGTCAATTTTTCCATCACCTTCGTACCAAACAACAAATTCAGTATCTGGCAAAGGACCGTTCTTTGAGATAAAGATCCAATCTACAGATTGGTTTGGCCTGAGCGAACGAACCCATCCGTGATTGTCCAGAACAAGGTCTCCACCTTTGCCCCAAGGTTTTCCCTCCATTTGCGATATCCATTTTCTGGCTTGCCGTGTCAAATCAAGAAATGGAAACTGAGTCGATGAGTCGTATATGCCCGCCAAATTCATTCCAAGTGGATATTTCTCCTCGTGCGCGAACACGATATTTAAATTAATCATTAGACTGAGCAAGATTAGTAAAAACAAGAAATTTGTTTTCATATAGTTATTCCTGTATAGAAGAGTTGCATGTATTAATTACGCGATTCTAATCTCCAGTACTGTAAATATGTTAATTTCGGGTGGCTACCTGAAAAGGTGAATCGGTATTCATAAAACACCTGACAGCCTGCATCAATTTTTCCATGCTGGAGAATTGACTATTTTGAGTAACGGTTTCATGCAATTGCGTCCATAACTATTCAATTCGATTTATCCACGGATGTAGATCGGCTGAACAACAGATGTAACTTGGGATGACAAGATAAATAGTATTGTGTCATCGCGCTCTTGTAAATCACGCTGTTGTCCACTAACAAGGTGATCCGCCTTGTGCGACAGTAACGTTTACGTAATTCCGCCAAGATGAGAACGAAAATTTCGAGCATTGTTGTGCCATTCTACCAAGAGAACCTTGCCGGTTATGTCTTTCAGCGTCCCGAGCCAGATACCGTTTTTGATTTTACTCCGGCGTAGGAATGGTCGCTTGTTGTCGCCTCCGGCTTAAGCAAGGACCGATTTTCAGATTCAGATCGATTTCAATCTTATCTACATTAAACACGGGCCAGTCTTCGCTGGACTAATTGAGGGCCTTCTCTATTGCATTGATTTTAGGGGTCTTCCCCGATACGTGTGGGTAGCTTAGGGTTACAGCCATGAGAGATCGAGACCTTTACGCCCAGATATTGAGGATTGAAGGCCCCTGACAGGTACGGGACGTTGAGCTGGACCCGAAGGAAGGGGAAGTGGTGGTCCATGTGGACCTGGAGCCCGGCGCCCA
>JALVDN010000231.1 GCA_027008965.1 Flavobacteriales bacterium
TTTGTGCTTGCGAGGAGGCTTGGAGCGGAGGCGACAAGACCCCGCAGCAAGCCATACAAAAACCGGCTTGCCCGAGCTGAATTCAAGCGGACACCCCGGCCGGCGCCGCGTGAGTGCCGGCAGGCGGGAGGGCGCTCCGTCGTCCCGAAGCGCCTGCCGGTACGCCGAAGGCGTCACGAACGCGTGCGGCGGGGCGCCCTGAAAAAAATGATAGAGATTAAAGTTTAGGCTTATCTAAATATTTTTTTATATTTGTCTAAATTCTTTCTGATGGACATCACCAAAGAAAATTATATTAAAGCCATTTTCAAGGTACAACAACAACTGGGCGATAAGTTTGTTTCCACCACTGCTTTGGCAGAAAGACTCCGTACAAAACCCTCTTCCATTTCGGATATGTTTAAAAAACTACACCGGAAGAAATGGGTGGAATATAAGGCATACAAAGGAGTGAAACTCACCGACGCAGGACGCCAAAAGGCGTTGCGGATCATCCGGAGCCACCGGCTGTGGGAATTGTTTTTGGTGAATCATTTGGGGTTTTCATGGGAAGAAGTGCATGATTTGGCAGAAAGATTGGAACATATTTCGGATGAAAAACTGATTAATGCGCTTGACAAATTTTTGAATTATCCCAAGCAGGATCCACACGGAGAACCCATTCCGGATGAAATGGGAAAATGGCGCATCTCGGGCCGGAAAAAATTGGATGAAACGGAAACGGGAAAAACAGTGGAAATCAGCGGGTTCAAAACAGACCGGCCGGAATTTCTTCAATATTTAAAGAAAAAAAATTTGTTGCCCGGCAACCGGGTCAAGATTCTGTATAAAGATGAGGATGATCAGATCATGATATTGGAAGTGGAAGGGAAAAAACAACATATTTCTTATGCAAATGCCCGGAAAATTTATGTTTATGAAATTTAGGGACAGACTTTTCAAGAAGCGTAAGCATATCCGGCTTGAAGACATGCTGAAGCAATTGTATATGGGTGAATCGGAGCATCCGGGGAATTTGTATATGAAAGTTGAAGAGATTCCGGCGGATATTTTGGAAGGATTGCTTCAGCAAAAATGGATTGAAAAAAAGGATGGACAAATCAAATTGACGGATCAGGGCAAAGAAAAAGCCGGGGATTTGATTGGAAAGCACCGTTTGTATGAAAAATTCCTGGCCGAGAAAACAGGTGTTGAGCCGAAAGATTGGCACCGGTTGGCGGAGATAGCCGAACACAAACTCGGGCCGGAAGAAAAAGAAAAACTGGAGCGCGAGTTGGGCTATCCTTTGTTTGATCCGCATGGTGATCCGCTCTATTTGGAAACGTCCGGCAAAGAAGAGATTGAAGGCAAACCGCTCAAAGATTTTAATGATATATTGACCGCGCGCATCACACATTTGGAAGATGAGCCCGAAGCCATTTATCACACGCTCATTGATAAAGGCTTGTATCCCGGTTTGATTATCCGTGTAGAACCTCTGACCAATGGAAGATTTCTTTTGAAATATGAAGGATTGGAAACGATTACCGGCCCGGAAGAAAGTGGATTGATCCAAATCAAACGGGTGGATGAAAAATGGTGGTCACCTGAAATAATCCGGTTAAGCTTGCTTCAGCCGGGAGAAAAAGCTAAAATTGTTTCCTTATCCGGTAACTTGCGTGGATTGTCCCGTCAACGTTTATTGGACTTGGGATTTGTAAAAGGCGCAATTGTAGAAACCTATTTGGTGGCTCCCTTAGGTGAGCCTGTTGCTTATTTAATCAAAGGAACGGTGATTGCATTGAGAAAAGAGCAATCGGATAAAATTTTAGTGAGAAAGCTATGAACATTTTTCAAAATAGTGCTTGTGAGTCTTGTGCGTTTGCCACACTGGAAGGCGTTAAAAAACTGGGGAGCGACAAGCGTAAACATGATATTTTGGTGGCTTTGTCCGGCAATCCGAATGTGGGGAAAAGTACGGTTTTCAATGCATTGACGGGGTTGAGACAACATACGGGAAATTGGCCCGGAAAAACGGTGGAACTCAAAGAAGGCTATTTTTCTTACCGGGATAAAATTTTTAAAATGGTTGACCTCCCCGGAACTTATTCATTGATGACCACTTCGGAAGATGAAGAAGTGGCGCGTAATTTTCTTGTTTTTTCAAAACCGGATGTTACGCTCATTGTGGCGGATGCCACGGCTTTGGAGCGTAACTTGAATTTGATTTTGCAAATTCTTTCCATTACGGATAAAGCCGTATTGGCGCTCAATCTCATAGATGAAGCCGAGAAGAAAAACATACGGATTGATGAGCGGGAGCTTTCGCGCATTTTAGGTATTCCTGTGGTCAAAACCAATGCCCGGAGCCAATACGGACTACAGGAATTGGTCAAAACTTTAGATGAGGTTGCATCAGGAGAGATAAAAACCAAGCCCTATCGAATCAAAGACTGGCCCGAAAGTATAAGACAGTACATTCGGGTTATTGAAAAAGAATTGAAAAACCTGTTACCGGAACTCCCATATCATTCATGGTTGGCCCTTAGACTTTTATCGGGCGATAAAACCATTGAAGAAGCATTGCTGCACCCCGAAACCTATTTCAGGGTCAAAAAATTGCCGAAAGA
>JALVDN010000232.1 GCA_027008965.1 Flavobacteriales bacterium
CGTATATTTGAGTTGATGAATGGATATTGTTGAAGCGCTTGATCATATTGTTCCCTGAAATATTGCGATAAAAAGAAATGCCGGTTTTCATCATAATGCAATATATCCATTTCAAAATCCTCAAGCACTTCACCGCCTTGTGCCTGAATCACTTGCATGTCGGATTTTTGTTCGGCGCCCACAAGGGTTACTTCCGTATTGCCGAATTTCATCACGGTCCGCAGCCCAATCAAGCTCTGAATTCCTGGCACCAAACTATTGGTTGTCTGCATGCTCACATTACCCAATTCCACTTTTTGCAAAATGGCGTCTTCGTCGGGGTTGAAGTCAAGTTTCACCTGATTGTTGAACTGAAACATGGACTGTGTGTCATAATTGAGATTGATATTCAACCGTTTCCCCACATTTCCGGTCAAACCCACACTGATACGTTGATCCATGTCTAAGCCGAAATTGGTTCGGTTACGCACAGGAATCATAGGATTATTACGCTTGGAATAGCGCAATCCCAAATCCAATTCAACCGTCCCCTTCGGGCGTATGTTAATATCCGTTCCGCCGAAAATAGTTTCAAAAAATTTGCTGTTTACATAAAATTGCGGAAGAATATCTTTTTGTGCGTCTTTGTTTTTCCCGGATATGGCATCATTGGTGACCTTGAAATTTTCACGGATTTGCTCCTTTCTAAGTAATTCAAAATATTGTTTGGGTGTGAGCACTTTCGGATAGGAAATTTCATAATCTCCTACTTGAACTTTTCTTATATATAAATTTCGTTTGACATCGTAGGTATAGATTTCTTGAATACTTTTGGGTTGGCCGGGGATAATGATTTTGGTTTGTGTAGTATCTTGAGCCACAAGACTATCCCGGTCTTTTACCTGTGCGTGGGATAAATTTCCCACCATAAAAAGCAGAAAAATCCAACCGAATCGCTTCATACCTGCTATCATTGATAAATTCACAAACGTTTGAGGGCCGTTTTTATTATTTGTTCCACAGACATTTCGGGTTGTTCTTTGGCAATTTGCATGAGTATTTTTTCGGTTGTTCGCTTGGGATAACCCAAAATCTCCAAAGCAGTGGCCGCCTCATTGAACTTTTGTCCGCTTCCTTGTGCAACAACACCTCCTTGGGGCGTATGGGTTTTCAAAATCTTGTCTTTCAGTTCCACAATCAGTCGCTTGGCGGTTTTAGGGCCAATGCCTTTTATGGATTTAAGGGTGGCCACATCTTCCGATGCAATGGCTTCTTTTACTTGTTCCACACTCAATGATGAGAGAATCAATAATGCAGAACTACTTCCAATCCCCGATACACTGATCAATAACCTGAAAATTTCTCTTTGTTCTTTATTGTAAAAACCGAAAAGAAAATGTCCGTCTTCCCGCACAATGAATTCCGTATAAAGTTTTACACTTTCATCATTTTGTATTTTTTCAAACGTAGTCACCGGAATTCTGATATAATATCCCACGCCACCCACATCAATAACGGCTTCGGCGGGGTTTACTTCCACCAACTTTCCCGAAATATAATCATACATGCACCTAAAATTTTTTTAAAAGTAAGAAAATTATTTTTTTATTGATATTTGTTCATTGAATATTACAATTCAAACATCAAAAAGCGCAAAAAGAGATCATATGCCATACAATAATAATCTTCATTTTTTGTTATCTTTAAAAAATGAATTATAAAATCCATATTATATTTTTGTTAGGCTTAATGCAATTCTCCTGCATTCACAAAAATGAAAAACCCCAAACACTTCATAAAAAAGCCGAATGGATTCGTCATGCTTTCACTTCTATTGAAAACAATGAATTCCCACATATTAAAGCCATAGCTTGGTGGCAAGAACGATGGGAAAATGAAGACGGCAGCATAAGTGACCTGCGAATCAATTCCTCTCCGGAGAGCTTAGAAGCTTTTCAAGAAATGATTTCCTCCTCCTTATACCTGACATCATTAAACTTCAATAATAACAAACTTGTACCGTCGGCCGGTGGGATTTATTTCGGAGCCTTTCCGGATTTCGGTGGCCCTGAGGACAATGTTACCACCCAGCGCATAGCAAACTTTGAAAATCTTGCACATAAAAACATAGCATGGGCCTATTTTTCCAACAATTGGTATAACCATATTCATTTTCCGTTGCAGGAAGTACAAACCATCCATCAAACCGGACGAACACCATTCATCAGGATGATGGCTCGCACAACATTGGATGAAAATACAGCCGACCCCAATTACAGCCTTCAAAATATCATAGACGGCCAATTTGACACCGAATTAAGAGAATGGTTTCGTCAAGCGGCTCAAATGCCCTTTCCGTTATTGATTGAATTCGGAACCGAAGTGAACGGCCAATGGTTTCCTTGGAACGGCATACACAACGGAGGCGGACAAACCACAGCATACGGCGATCCCGTTCTTCCCGACGGTCCCGAACGTTTTGTTGACGCCTACCGCCATCTGGTTGACCTTTCGCGGCAGGAAGGCGCTCAAAACCTCACCTGGTTTTTTCATATTGACGCCCAAGGACAGCCCGAAGAACCTTGGAACGATTTTGAAAACTACTATCCCGGTGATGATTATGT
>JALVDN010000233.1 GCA_027008965.1 Flavobacteriales bacterium
AAACTCTTCAAAAGTGAGCGGACGGTTGTCCAACGCTGCCGGTAAACGGAATCCGTGTTCCACCAAATTGAGCTTGCGTGAACGGTCACCACCGTACATGGCGCGCACTTGCGGGATGGTCACATGGCTTTCGTCTATAAACATGAGATAATCATCGGGGAAATAGTCCAACAAACAGAAGGGGCGTGAGCCGGGCGGACGCCTGTCCAAATAGCGTGAGTAGTTTTCTATGCCTGAACAGTAACCCAGTTCCAGCATCATTTCAATGTCATATTCGGTTCTTTCGCGTAATCTTCTGGCTTCCAGTGTTTTGCCTTGTTTCAGGAAAAAATCCACTTGTTTTTCCAAATCTTGACGGATTTCATATACGGCTTGATGTATGATATCTTGTGAGGTGACAAAAACATTGGCCGGATAAATATAAAGTTCTTCCGGTTTTTCAAGAAGATTTCCGGATTCGGTGTCATATACTTCAATGACATCCATGTCGTTGCCCCAAAAGTGAAATTTGAAATGGCGCGGTGCATAGGGGGTGTAAACCGTAATGGTATCACCTTGCACCATAAAATGTCCCGCTTTGGGACTTTCGGTGCGGGCGTAGAGTGCTTGCACCAATCCCGACAAAAGTTGTGTGCGGGAGGTTTTCATGTTCACCCGGACGGTATTCTTTTTAAACTCCGTAGGATTTCCAATCCCGTAAATACATGAAACCGAAGCCACCACAATAACGTCACGTCGTCCGGAGAGTAGGGTAGAAGTGGTGCTAAGGCGGTAGCGTTCAATTTCTTCATTGATGGATAAATCTTTTTCAATATAGGTGTTGGTAACCGGGAGATAGGCTTCGGGTTGATAGTAATCATAGTAAGAAACAAAATATTCCACGGCGTTTTCCGGAAAAAAAGATTTGAATTCCTGATAGAGTTGAGCGGCCAGTGTTTTGTTATGCGCCAAGACCAAGGTAGGCCGTTGCACTTGCTCAATGACTTTGGCCATGGTAAAAGTTTTTCCCGAGCCGGTTACACCGAGTAAAGTTTGGTATTTCAATCCCTGCCGGATGCCTTCCGAAAGTTGTCTGATGGCTTCCGGTTGGTCGCCGGTGGGTTCAAAGGGAGCATGTACTTTGAATTTTTTCATTTAGTTAAATATAGGAAAATTCTTTGCGACTTATAATTTAAGAAAACAAAAATATAATTTTACATACGATGCATATTTTTTAAAGCCTAAAAATAACCATACTTGATAAAGCTTATTTTTTGATTAACTTTGATAAAACATAATTCCATGAGAGTAATTTCAAAGACCTTGTATATACTGACATTTTCTTTCATTAATCATTTTTTATACGCCCAATATCCTGCTGACCACAGTCCGTATCAAAGCATCCCGGTTCTTTCCGTTCCTGCGCTTCCCGGCTACGGTCAAAGCGTTATAGATAATTCCGTGCCGGATCCCATTCAAATAACCAGAATAACCGAAGTCTATAATTATGTGGATTCCAATGGTGATCCCCAAGTTTGGTATCCCACACATGAATATTCCAAAACACAAGTTTGGAATGCCGATCAAAGCCTTTATAAAATCCGGTCGTGGAAAGTTTATGATGCCACTACATATCAAGAAGTGCAAGACATTTCAAGCCAAGCCTTATATCCCGTATATTGGTCCAACATCAACCCCGATTTGTTATGGAGTTTCCGGGAAGACGGTACCATCAAAAAACATTTCATTTCCACCAATACAAACCAAATAGTTGGAGTCATCACCAATCCGTCAGGGAATGCTTATGAATATGTCAAACTGGGCCCGGGTGAAGGAAACATAGATAAAAATGATCACTATGTGGCGCTTGTTGGAAAAGACGGACAAGATATGGATGTAATCATATATGATTTGCAAAACCTCCGGACAGTAACCATAAAAAAATTCCCGGGTTGTTGGCAAAACGGTGGAAGCAATTTTCCGCATTATGTGGATTGGGTTTCCGTGTCGCAGTCCGGTAATTATGTAGTAATCATGTGGGATCATAATACTACTTCCGCATCCAATCCCTACATGGAAAACGGACAATCGCATTACGGAGTGGAAGTATACAATACTACGAATATGCAGTATTTGCACCGGCTTATTCACTATGGAAATCACGGCGATTTGGGTTATGCCGCAGACGGTGATGAAGTACTGGTCCAGTTTTATGGTGTTCAACAAAACGGTTTATACATGTATAAACTCAATGGTAGCGGTTCAACTGCCATTATTCAACATCCCGATTTCGGAGTGGACGGTCATGTTTCCTGCAGAAATATCAATCGTCCGGGATGGGCCTATATAACACATGCCGATGCCGCACAATCAGGACAAATGATAGCTGTCAAATTAGACAATTCCGGTACCGTTGAATACTTCGGACATCACTTCAGTAGTAACTCCGATTACGAGCAATCTCCCATGGCCTCAGTCTCTCCTAACGGAGACTTATTATGTTTCAAATCCGATTTCGGAACCGCACCCAACTCCAATCCCTCTGTTGTATACAGCTTTATTGCCCGTTTGGCACCCAATGCCGTGATTGATCAACAAACACATTCATCC
>JALVDN010000234.1 GCA_027008965.1 Flavobacteriales bacterium
TTTAGTACGTCTATCTCTGTTTCTATAGGAGGAGATGATAGCGCATCAGACGAACAAGAACAGGTCAGGCACCTCAAAGAGCAAAGTGCCGAGATAGAGAGAGTCCATGCTGGAGTAGCGCCCACCTCTGCATCCGGTGTAACCAATGATAAGTATGCCAACGGTACGGCAACTGGCAGTTATGGGAGTATGGGTAATAATATTGCACAAAATAGTGACGGAAGTTACAATCTAGGTACCATTACAGTAACATCACTAAGTCCGGAAACAGAAGCAAGAATATATAATGCATTGATGGCTGATGCAGCCAATATAGGCGGTGTTCTAGATGTCGGTGTGCAGTATTATCACGGTGAGATCAGCGGATGGTACGCTGCCGGACTGCTTGGGGCTACGGCTTTGGGCGGGAAGGCCGGTGGGAAGGCGTATACAAATCTTACTAAATATTATGCTAGTTTGGAACAAATAGGTTCAAGAGGAATAAGGATGGCGGGAACAGGTACATCCACTTCATTTAGAAACGCATCGTATTATGCTGATAGATATGGAGGTAACCCTGATGATTGGGTAAAAATGACAAGCAAACCATACATAGCTAATGATGGCGTTATGTTTGAAACGCATTGGGTGGAAAATATCAATACAGGACAGAGGGTTAATCATAAAACAAAGTTTCCAAAAGGATTGTAGATGTCAGAAAATACGAAAATAATTGAAATGGTTAAAGATATAAAAGACGGCAAAATTTCTCCTATATTAGGAATTAGAAATTTAGTTTCATTGGCTTATGACTATAATTTAGAGGAAGATGATGCTTTTATATCTCTTAGAGGAATAGAAAGTCAAACAGATCATTTTATTATTGATGACAAAATTAACTTGAGCAAGGACTATGTTCAACGAATGAAAGATGAAGAAAAATTATATTTAGACGATATTTATAAAATATGTAATGAAATTTTACAGAAATATAATAAAGAGGAGCACGAGGGGAAGTCACTACTTTGAAATCTCATACAATACAACATGCCAACTTAAGGACATTCTGATTTTTAAAGGGAGTATGAAGTGCCAGTAAAACAATTAGCGTTTTTATATATAAGAGGAGCATTATTTAATGGAGTATACAATGATCGTGTCAAAAAAGCCTTTTTAGAAACATATGAAGAGTTACTCAATCGTAAAAATAAAAAAAGCTATAGACTATAGGGGTCAGGACTATAGGGGTCAGGTGATCGATGATCATACGATTGCGATCACCTGGCATTAACTCCTGACCCACCGCAACGGTGACATCGTCACTTACAACCCGCTGAACAAACCAGCCATCCTCAAAAACCACACCAACAACCAAAGTGTCACCTTCGTCTATGGGGCAAACAAACAACGCTACATGAAGTATACAAGTGAGGGCAGATACACCTACTATATAGACTGAAGGGACTGAAGGGGTCTGGTGATCGGTGATCGTACGATTGAGATCACCTGACGCTTAGCTCAGTGGAGCCGCCGCAGGATTTGCGGCAGGGGTGGCAGGAGGCTAAGCCTGGGTCAGTCTCTGCGGATGGGGCTCAAAGGAGCTGTCTTTGGAGCTATCGGCGCAGGGGTTGCCAATGTCATCGGCACTGCATGGGGAGGAAATACCAATGTTGACAAAGATTACTCAATTGTCGTATAATAAAATAAATAATATACGACTAAGGAGTAGAAAATGGCTTCTAAAATAACGCTCTATTCAGACAAGGAGCTCATAGAGCAGATCAAAGCCTATGCAAAAACACACAATACATCGGTCTCTAAAATCGTTAATACCTTTTTTGTCAACTTGTTGCAGACACAAGTCCCCGGCAACAGAAAAAGCAAAATAACTGACAGGCTTCAAGGCAAGCTGAAGGGCAAACAGATTGATGAGAAACAGTACCGAAAATATTTGGAAGAAAAGTATTTATGAAGGTATTGCTGGATACCAATGTAGTACTTGATCTGCTTTTGGCGCGTAAGCCTTTTGTGGATGAGGCAAGAGCCATTTTTGTTTTGGTGGAAAACCAAGAGATAGAGGGGTACCTCTGCGCCACTTCAGTGACAACGCTGCACTATCTTATCGAAAAAGAGACAGACAAAACAGAAGCGGATGAGATCATCGAAATGTTGTTGGGGCTTTTCGGGGTTGCGCCTGTGACACATGAGGTTTTGTCTGATGCATCTGTCCGTAATGGCGGTGACTATGAGGACAGCGTCATCTACACATCAGCCGAGAGAATGCATATCGACTTTATCATTACTAGGGACAAGAAAGGATTTTCATCCTCTCGGATTTCAGTCTTGAGTCCTAAAGCATTTTTGGCACTCTTTGAAACGAAATCGACAGGTATGCTATAGCAACTTTTTAGCCCTCTCCTGCTATAGTTGAGGCATGAAACGATTTGTGCTGCTCTATTTTCTCTTTTTGGGGCTGTTGTTCGGGCTCTTTTATGCGCCTACTTCTGTGGTCTCGACACTGCTCAATGAGGGGCAGACACGGCTGACGCTTTGGGGCTTGTCGCTTTTTCTCGATCCTGGGCAGCTCAAAGGGATCGATATCTGGATCA
>JALVDN010000235.1 GCA_027008965.1 Flavobacteriales bacterium
GTGCTTTTTCTTTTTGTTTCTCATTAATTTTTTCATCAAAAAAAGCAACCAATCCCAAAACGGCCATCAAGGGCATCAAAAACTCCAAAATCACTTGAATGGATGCAACCACCCGGAATTTATTATACATCGGGACATAATCAATGAAAAAATCCGTGAGCCATGGTAAATTCTTTCCCCATGATAACAATAAAACCAAAACGGAAGTGATAAGTATCCATTTTTTTAATCTTCCTCGATACAATAGAAATCCCAACAAAGCCAGGAATAATACCACCGCTCCGATATAAGCCGGTGCCATCACAATGGGTTGGTCACCCCAATACAAAGAGACATTCTCTACAAAACGTTTGGCGGTAGCACGACCCGCTTTGGATTCCACTGCTTGATACAAAGCCGAATTTTCATCTAATTGCTCGCGGTTGGAACCGCCCGTAAAACCGGGAATAAACAAATTAAAGGTTTCGGCTATGCCATAGCTGTATTCGGTGATGTATGCTTTATCCAGTCCTTCTTTTTTGGAAATGGGTTTTCCATCCGGTGTGATGTTAAGAAAACGTTCGCCTCGTATGCTTTGAGAAATGTATTCCTTCACCGCCGAAATGCTAGTCCAATTCAATCCAATTCCTATAACCACCGCACCAATCATCAATAATAATTCTTTCCCGAATTCCGTCAAACGCTTGTTTTTATATGCTTCCCATAAATAAATGGCTCCCAAAACCAATACGGCAAAAAGCAAGTAATAGGTCATTTGATAGTGCTTGGCATGAACTTCAAGTGCCATTCCCGAAAGAAGGACAAAAAATCCCAACGGATATTTCTTACGCTCCACAATCAGTAAAATCCCCGCTATAATCCAAGGGAAAAATGCAATGGCTCCGGCTTTGGAAAAATGTCCTACTTGTAAAATGATAATCAAATAAGTGGATAAGGTAAACGCCAATGCACCAGCAATAGCTTTTAAGGGTTCAACACGCAAAGCATACATCAATAACAAAAATCCAATGAAATACAGAAACAAATAATTGACAGGTTTGGGAATAGCAGAAACAATCTTCATCACTTTTCCCGGTATATTCAAAGGATAATCGGCTCCCAGTAAATAGGTGGGCATACCGCCGAAAACAGAATTGGTCCAATAAATATCTTTTCCTTCTTTCTCGGAGTAGGTAATCCGTTCATGCTCCATGGCACGGAATTGTAGTTGATCGGAACCCATCAGTTTTTTCCCTTCCAAAAGCGGTTGATATAAAAAGAAACTCACTAAAAAAAACAAAACAAAGCCCAACAACCATTGACCTTTTCGATTCAATTTATCCATGAAATATGAAAATTTATATTTGTAAAAATAGGAAAGTTTTGATTAATCCCGTATTCCTTTAGGAAATCATTCTCTTTTGTCTTTCAAAAAATCCGAGATGGTATGTTTGGCTTTTACCGTGGCATTTTGCAAGTTCATCACCCCTACTCTTGTGCGTATCATGGTTTTCAATGTGGTTCCATCCATCAAGTAAACCGGAACATTCCAAGAAATAGCAAACATTTCTTCCATTTCGGGTGTAAAATCCGAACTGATAACAACAAATTTCTTTCCTTGTTTTTGAAAATAATCTATCGCTTGTTTTATCTTTTCAAAATCTGCACTGTCAAGCGCTGTGGGTTCGGTGACTAAAATAAGCCAAATGTCATCCGCCTTCAAAACTTCTTCCGTGATATCACCTCCGGCTCCTTCTATACTAAAATCATGAACAGGCGGAATATAGCCTTTTTGTATTTCTTTGGTTTCTCTTTTTACAAATTCCGCGCCCGGGATGTTCCATGGTTCATCTTCTGTTTTAAACTTTTTGATTTTCCCATCCACCTTGTAATACCAAATTTCTTCATATTTAAATTCCGGAGCTCCGGGCGGAATTTCCATCCCTTGTTTAATATTTTTACCCACGGCATAAGGCCGGAAATCAACCACCGGCAAATGCTTCACCGTCCAACCTGCAAAAAACACGGCTAAAACGGGTATTCCATAAGCTAATATTTTTTTCCACATCGCCTCCCTAAAATCAAAAACATTTCTATAATTCCATAAAATTAAAAGCAACAAAAAAATCACCACGTTTTTATAAAAAGTCTCCCAAGGAGTTAGTTTCACCGCGTCACCGAAACATCCGCAGTCGGTCACTTTTCCCGTCACAGCCGAATAACCCGTCAAAAACAGAAAAAAAAGCATCAAAATCATGCTTATTCGTAGCGTAAATTTATAATGATACCCTATCAACAGCCAAACGCCCAAAGCCAACTCCAACACAATCAAAAAAATGCCTAACTCCAAACTCCATGGCTCCAGAAAAGTCAAATTCAATACATCTTCCGAGAAATATTCACTCATTTTGATTTGCGTCCCCACCGGATCAACCAATTTCACCAAACCCGAAAAAACAAAAAGCAAACCCACCGCTCCCCGCAATATATGCAGCACTAATGTTTTTTTCATAACGACGTAACTTTAATTACAAAAATAATCAAAGTAGGGAATTAATACCGGCTTATTTCATGCGGTATTTTTTATAAGAAATTTTAGGCAAGCCC
>JALVDN010000236.1 GCA_027008965.1 Flavobacteriales bacterium
GACACGGGAATTCAAGGAAAGCGCTTTGATAAATGTAGAGCTGACAATCCCCGAAGAGGTTTCGTTGATCCGTAGTGATTCGGCAAGTATCAGTATGTTCATAATGTTCCGTATTTAAAGAAGCATCGCCGTATTCATCCATTGCCAAATATGGAAGGACGAGTCCCTGTCACCCTCACGGTATTGTTTCCATTCTTGCCACAACGCATCTTTGTTGAACCAATTTTTGACAGATGAATCCAACAATTTTCTAATCTTTTCTTCCGTAAAATTCCGGAGTTCATCTCCAAGCCATTCCCTTTGCGGTGTTTGAAGCGGACGTTTGGGTGCAAAACTTAGGGCTTCCCCTAAATGTTTACGCACCAAATCTCTAAGCAGATATTTACGGACACCGTTACTAATTTTGTATTCCTGCGGTTGAACAAAAGCCCATTCCACCATCCGGTAATCCAGGAAAGGTTCACGCAATTCAACGGATGATTTCATGGAAGCACGGTCGTTAAATCTGAGTGCGCGCGGTATTTTGGTAAAAAACAAATCCCGGTATTGCAGGTTTTTTAAGCGGTCGTCAAATGGCTGCGGATAAACAGGTTTTTCCGCCAGTGTTTTAAATTCGGGTTTTAAAACACCGGGACGTAAAGGCGACTTGTTTACGCCTTGAATTACACCCGCATCTTGCTTGATGTAATAGTCATACCCTGCCCATTGTTCATCCATGCCTTGCCCGTCCAGCAATACGTATGTTCCGTTATTTCGCGCCTCCCGGAACAAATTCCCGTAGGCAACGGTGGGCAATCCGCCGTAGGGTTCGTCTTGAATATACGCCATTTCTTCAATCAGACCGGGAGCGAGTTCCGGCGATAGTTTGACCTTGTGTAACGGATTTCCCGTTAAGGCTACCATTTGTTCTACCCAAGGCAATTCGTCGTAACGGTCATCGCCGGTATAAAAAGTATAGGCCTCAATATTTCCTCCGCCATACAATAAATTTACATACGCCAACAATGTGGAACTGTCCAAGCCACCACTCAAATTAAATCCCACCGGCACATCGGCTCTAAAACGAAGCCGGATACTTTCGGTTATCAGTTCCTCATAGATTTTTTTCACTTCATCATAAGGTAAAGTGGCAAAATTATTAACCCGTTTTACAAAGTCATACCATAAACCGATTTCCATCTCACCACTTCCGGGTGAAAATTCCAAGTAATGCCCGCCGGGTATTTGTTTGATGCCTTCCCAAAAAGTTTCATCAGGTATACCGTAGGAACCGTATTGAAAATAGGCCGACCAAACTTTTTCATCGGGCTTTTTAGGTATGCCTGCCGCCCAAAGCGCTTTGATTTCCGAGGCAAAATATAATGCTCCATCATAAATAGCATAATAAAACGGTTTGACACCGAACCTGTCACGGGCGGCAAATAATTTTTTCCGTTGTTTATCCCAAATGGCAAAGGCAAACATGCCGTTGAGTCGCTCCAACATATCTTTCCCCCAATGCCGGTAGGCATTCAATAAGACTTCCGTGTCGGATTGTGTGCGGAAAACAAAATGTTTTTCCAGTTCGGAACGTAATTCCTTGTAGTTATAGATTTCTCCGTTGAAAACCAAAATATATCTTTCGTCATCCGAAACAAAAGGTTGATTGGCATCATCCGAAAGGTCTATGATGGACAGGCGGGTGTGTCCCAGTTGAATGGCATCTTCTTTCCAAATACCGGAAGCATCGGGACCGCGATGTTTTAAAACCCGTAGCACGGGTTCCATACTCTGTTCTTTGCCGATAATTCCCGCAATGCCACACATATCAGAAAAATTGTTGCGCAATAATTCGTTCGGCCTGCTCCCAATCGGAGGGCGTGTCCAAATTTATATACGGAACGTTATCGGGCATCACCAGGTAAGCTAATTTTTCGCCGTATAACGAATGCCGTTCTAAAATCACCTCCGATTTGGTTAAATAAATACTTCCGTCCCTGAAATAGGCCGGTGGTAATTCTTGCCGTCGCGGAATAATTTCCGTATCGCCCGTAGCGATTTTCAAAAACCCTTGTTCGTCGGGTTCAAAAACCCAATGCGGGTTAAATTCGTCCGGAACGGGACGAACCGTTACCAATGCATCCGCGTCCGATTCGATAAATGTTTTGATGGCTTGATCTATCAGACCGTCGGGGCGAAAAGGCGAAGTGGGTTGTAACAGGCATACCGCATCAAAATTTTGCCCTTTCGAACCGAAAAAACGTAGCGTGTGCTCCACCACATCCAGGGTGGGTGTTTCGTCTGCCGCCAATTCTGTTGGGCGTAGAAAAGGCACTTGGGCGCCATACTGCCGGGCCGTCTCGGCGATTTGTTCGTCGTCGGTGTTAACCATAAAGTAGTTTAGCAAGAGGGCTTTTCGGGCTTGGTCGATCGTCCAGGCAATCAAGGGTTTTCCGCCCAAAACCTTGATGTTTTTGCCCGGAATTCCCTTACTGCCGCCGCGTGCCGGAATAATGCCCAATATTTTCATTCGTAATGCAATCTTTTGTGATACACCAAAGGCAATGTGGCCAATAATTCCGCAATACGTTCACCCGCCTTACCAT
>JALVDN010000237.1 GCA_027008965.1 Flavobacteriales bacterium
TCCATACGTAACATTTTTCCTAGGTTCAAACTTTCAAAAAAAAACAAAACCAAGCAAATGGTCTTTTCCGGAAAAGATAAATTTTATTTAATAGACCTACTAAATGTTATATACCCGGGAGAAATTATGCCCTACGATCATGCCAAAGACAGAATTATTACCTTTGTAAAAAAAAGAAAAACCTTTGAAGCACTCAAAAAAATTAAAACCGAAATGGTGAAAGAAGCCATAAAAAGAAAGGAAATCAAAAAATTAAAAAAATAAAATATTTATACAATGAAGAAGATTCTATTTGGATGGATAGTAATATTAAGCACCACCGTCATTTTTTCGCAAAACCTGAAACAAATTAAAGCGGATGGTATTGCAGCCGTAATAAGCAATGAAGCCATATTACACTCGGATATTCGCAATATGCGCATCCAACTCAAAGAACAAGGCTTGTTCACTGATGACATGGACGATTGCAAGCTCTTGGAAATGATCATGAAAGAAAAGATGCTTATTTCGGAGGCCAAAGTGGATACTACCATCACCAAAACCATACGAAAAGAAGATATGCGCGAACAAGCCCGGCAACAATTGGAATATATCAAAATGCAAGCGGGTGGATTGGAAGAAGCCTTGAAGCTTTACAACAAAAAAACCGAGAAAGAATTGCTGGATGAAATTGCCGAATTCAATTATAACAAAGAACTTTTCAATGCAATGAAAAGAAGGATTACAGAAAATGTGGACATTACCCCGGATGAAATAAAAAAATTCTTTGAAAATATTCCCGAAGATGAACGCCCCGAATTTTCAACGCAAGTGGAGTTGGCACAAATTGTAATTAAACCCAAGGCATCCGAAGAAGAAGTGGAACGCGTCAAAGAAAAACTCAAAAAAATAAAAGAAGCCATTCTCAAAGGAGAAACCACCTTTCGCACACAAGCTATACTCTATTCACAAGATCCGGGTTCACGATCCAACGGAGGTTTATATACCATAGATAAAAACACTCCTTTTGTTCAAGAATTCAAAGATATTGCTTTTTCACTGGAAGAAGGTGAAATCTCCGATCCCTTTGAAACCTCATTCGGTTGGCATATACTCATGGTAGAAAAAATCAAAGGCCGTCAAAGAGATATCCGTCACATTCTTTTAATTCCCGTTATCAAAGAAAAAGACAAAGAAGAAGCCAAAAAACTCTTGGAAACCATCAAAAAAAGAATTGAAGACGGTGAACTCACTTTTGAAGAAGCCGCCAAAAGTTTCTCGGAAGACGAAGAGACCAAAAAAAGAGGAGGGCTTCTTATTGATCCCAACACGGGAGAAAGTTTAGTGGAAGCCAAACGCCTAGACCCCAAGGTTTACAGTCAACTTATCGGACGAAACGAAGGAGACTTGACCGATATCATCGAAGAAAGAGACCCTACAGGAAATATTTCCTATAAATTGATAAAAATCCTGCGCAAAGTGCCTCCTCACAAAGCGGATTTTGTCAAAGACTACGCTAAAATTGCCGAAATGGCTTTGACTGCCAAAAAAGAGAAAGAGGTGGATAAATGGATACGTGATAAAATGGATCAAGTCTACATCTATATTTCCGATGATTATAAAAACTGCAAGTTTTCATTAAATTGGCCCAAATAAAAAACTTATGTCCGAATCGATAGAAATTTTTAAACGTCTGGAAGCAAAATTTCCCAAGCTTAAAGCGGAAATTCATAAAAAAATCATTGGCCAAGATGATATCATTCACCTGATTCTTTTATCCATTCTATCCAAAGGGCATGCACTCCTTATAGGTGTTCCCGGCTTGGCCAAAACGCTTATGGTTCAAACCATTTCGGAAGCACTTTCTTTGTCCTTCAGCCGTATTCAATTTACTCCCGATTTAATGCCCTCGGATATCATCGGAAGTGAAATTTTGGATAAAGACAAGAATTTCAAATTTGTTCCGGGCCCTGTTTTTGCCCACCTTATATTAGCCGACGAAATTAACCGTACGCCGCCCAAAACCCAATCGGCTCTTTTGGAAGCCATGCAAGAGAAAAAAGTAACGGTCTCAGGGAAAGACTATGTTTTGGAAGAACCTTTTTTTGTTTTGGCAACCCAAAATCCCATTGAGCAGGAAGGAACCTATCCGTTGCCCGAAGCACAATTGGACCGCTTCATGTTTTCATTACAATTAGATTATCCTTCCAAAGAGGAAGAAATACAAATCGTAACGGAAACTACTTCTGATAAAAACATTCAAATAGAACCGGCTTTATCCAAAAAGGAAATTTTGGATTTTCAACAATTGGTTAGGGAAGTTCCCGTGACGCCACATGTGGTGAGTTATGCCGTGCAAATGGTTAGAAAAACCCGTCCCGCTTCGGATGAAGCTCCGGAAATCATCAAAAAATATGTGCAATACGGAGCCGGACCGCGCGCTTCACAATACCTTATTTTGGGAGCCAAAGCACATGCTTTGACACAAGGGAAATTAGCCCCGGATGAAGAAGATGTACGTTTTGTAGCACAAAGTGTTTTGGGTCATCGTGTGCTGCGCAACTATAGAGCGGAAGCCGAAGGAGTGAGTATCCGTCAAATT
>JALVDN010000238.1 GCA_027008965.1 Flavobacteriales bacterium
ATTGTTCCACTGATGCATGTATAGCACACATATTGTCCGGAACTTGTAGCACGCAGGGAATATTGTACACCTTGCGGGCCTCCGGCTCTTCTTCTAATAGCTTCTATTTCTTTTTCCATTTTAGCAATATAATATGCAGTTCCTAAAAATAACAATCCATGTGCAAGCCATTTCACAAAAACTACATCAGTTGGTTCCGGAGTCGCAACATCTGCCGCCTGAAATGCGCGAATTCCAAGAACAAAAGAATAACTTAATTTAAGTTTTTCAATGGTAGCATTTGCTTTCGCCATTGCCAAGTCGGGATTGGTATAAGCCAGTGAATGCTGTGCCATATCCGGCGCAGAGAATATCTGACCATTCTTCTTATAAAATCCATAATCGCCTAATTCTATCCTCTCTCCACTTGTCGTCGTATACGTATATCCTATGGGCCTATATATTGCATTTTCACCATATAGAGCAGTAGCATCGTCTTGGTTAGTTACTCTATTATCATATATCATTTTCCCATTTATCTCAACCCAATCATCATTTTCCTTTCCGTCACTATCAACATATCTTATAGGATTATTCAGTGTGTAATTATACGCCGAAAACCCGGGATACTTCTCCGCCAGCGGGTCCACACTCAACCACCTGGAAATGACCGGGTCATAGTAGCGGGCGGTATGAGGTATTGAGACGGGCAAAAAATTACTTTTTTCTCGATGGAAGTTAATAAAAATTCAAACACACTCGTATTCCACAAGTGCCTTTCAAAAAACCGCCAAATAAAAAGGGAAACTTATATAAGTACTCGGGGCGGGACTTGAACCCGCACGGACATTACTGTCCACTGGATTTTAAGTCCAGCGCGTCTACCAATTCCGCCACCCGAGCCCGGAAAAGAGCGGAAGACGGGACTCGAACCCGCGACATCCACCTTGGCAAGGTGGTGCTCTACCAACTGAGCTACTCCCGCTTGTCTATTTCAATGATTTGAACCGAGTCGGTTCGCAAGTGCAAATATACAAACTTTTTGTCTTTTGTCAATCCGCCAAATCAATTTTTTCACTAAGCTCCCAATTCGGACGTATTTCAATCATTTGAGGATGCAAATAAACCGGCTCGGCCTGTAAACCCGCAAAATAATCGCCATTGTCCCACCTGCCATTGCGATTTTTATCCATCATCATTCGCAAACGATACTTGCCCGGAAGCAAATAGTCAAACCTAAGGTTTTTTGCCGATTCCACATACACTTCGCGAATCACTTTTTGTCCCTTTTCATCCAACAACTGCACCAAAACCGGCACATCCGGAGGGTTTTGAATCTCCAACGTATAAGTTCCCGTTTTTTCGCGGGGAATCATGATGAGCGAATAATCAAGCGTGTCAACATTCTTTTCACCCAGAAACGATTGGAGCGCACCGGGTAATATTTTCAATTTCAAAGTGTCGGAATTTACTTCCGCAAAAGAAGTAAAAAGCAACCGCCCGTTCTTCAAAAAAATCTTTGGACGAACTGTTTCCGGAACAAAATAAATGGCCTCTCTATCATATTCTACAATGGGAATGGAAGCTATGAGTTGCAACGTATCCACCGGAGTTATTCGCTTGCGGTTTATCTTGAACAAAAGCGTATCTTTCACCTCGGCTTGCACTTTGAGGGTTTCATGAATCGTATCTCGCACGGTTTGAATATTAAAACTGATTTTTTCGCCTTTTCCGGTCTCTTTCACCCAAATCATTTTTTTCTCCGGTTCATCAACCACCATGAATGCTTTTCCGGGCACATCCACCTTCACGGAGTCCGCTTTACCTTCATAACGCATCTCAAACGAATGTGCCGTTTTTTCTACAATATCCTTCCATCTGAAACTTTTTTCCGGCGGAAACAAAACCAACGATATGAGCGAATCGCCCGGCACCGAAACCGGTTCAGGCAAAAATCCCACCGCCTCCTCTCCGGGTTGCCATTTAAAATCATTATTTTTGTCTTCCATAGCCAGGGCCACATATTTTCCTTCCCTCAAATATTTAAAAACAAACTTGCCGCTTTGATCGGGAATAGCCAGATATGACGGCGTTTGAACGAGGGGCAACGAATCCCGGAAATCCGCCGCCGGATAAAGACCCACCACCACCTTTTCGGGCAGTTCAAATGACACGGCCGTACGCACCAGCCCTTGCAAACCGAGCGAATCCAAAACCGGTCCCGTTGAAAACACAAAAGTGTAGTTTTTCAGCGGATTATTTTCCCTGTAATCCTGAATGGCATCATTAAAATAAACGGCATAGGTGGTGTTTTCCTTCAAAGGTTCCTTGAAAACAATACTGATTTCCTTGGCCGGATAGCCCACCGGTTTGATTTCGGGTTTTTTAGCCGGCGGAGGCGTGATCAAAATCTGTGTAAAAGGATTTTTAAGCACCACCAATTCATCAAAATAGAGCGTGATTTTCTTGGGTTTAACCCCCACACTTTTCTCCGGCGGTTGCGTTTTAAGCACACGCGGTGGCGTTGTATCTTTCGGTCCACCCTCGGGCATGCCCATACGCGCACATGATAAAATCAAAAACACAAACAACCCG
>JALVDN010000239.1 GCA_027008965.1 Flavobacteriales bacterium
TTGCCGGGGATATTGATAAAACCGCACTTGCACTTCAAAAGGTTCTTTGATGCTATCTTTCCAATACAATAAAGCCTTGACAAAATCCACCCGGTACAAGGTATCGGGATAAATCTTTCCGGATGTATCGCTAACGGAAAAATGATAAGGATAAACCGAAAAAGAATGGAATTTTACCACCGACGAGTCTATGCGGATATTTTTAGTGGTAGGTATGAAGTATAAAGTATTGTTTTGGGCAAAAGATATCCCGGCCGCAAGCAATAAGAAAAACACTAAAAAATACCGTTGGTTCACCCGAGAAAGATTTGATTATGGATTAACGTAAAATTACGGGTTTTCAGTATAACAGCTTGGTTTTTTTACTTTCCGATACAAAAATTCCTGAAAATGTGGTCCAGCAAGTCATCGGTGGTGATTTCACCCGTGATTTCGCCCAAATGATGTAAGGCGGTGCGAATATCAACGGTAAGCAAATCGGTGGTTAGTCCATTATTCAATCCTTCTTCCACCTGCAGTATGCTTTCATAGGCCTTTTTGAGCGCTTGATAGTGTCGCAGGTTGGTCACCACCGTTTCGCCGGGGCGTACAACGCCCGTTTGGATTTGACGGGCCAAATATTTTTTGAGTTCTTCCAGGCCTTCACCCTGTTTGGCTGAAATCACAATTACATCCGCTTGCAAAGTTTGACGGATTTGATTTTGAATTTCTTCTAATTCAGGAGTAGAACCGTCGGGAAGAGTGTCCACTTTATTGAGCAACACAATCCAATGTTTATCCGGATATTCCTTTTGCAAGCCTTTGATTTCATCCAAAGAGTTTCGGAGTGCCTGCGGGTCATGGATAACTTTTCCCGCATCCAACAACCATAAAACAATCAATGCATCCTTGACTTTTTCATAAGTGCGCTCAATGCCGATTTTTTCCACTTCATCCCGGGTTTTTCGCAACCCCGCCGTGTCGATGAAACGGAATGTAATGCCTTCCATATGGATGGTATCTTCAATCACATCGCGAGTGGTTCCGGGAATATCCGTCACAATGGCTTTTTCTTCGTTAAGTAAAGCATTGAGCAAGGTGGATTTACCGGTATTCGGCTCGCCGATTATGGCCACGGGAACACCGTGTTTGATTACATTGCCCGCTTGATAGCTTTCTATCAGGCGGTTGAGTTTTTCCTTGATTTGGATTAACAGATTTTGAAAGGCTTGACGGTCGGCAAACTCAACATCTTCTTCCGCAAAGTCAAGTTCCAGTTCCATGAGCGCCGCAAATTCAATGAGTTTGTCGCGAAGCATTTTAAGGTCCTTGGTGAAACCGCCACGTAGTTGATGCAGGGCGGTTTGGTGGGCTTGTTCGTTTTCGGCGGCAATAAGGTCGGCCACGGCTTCGGCTTGGGTGAGGTCCATTTTGCCGTGAAGGAATGCACGGAGCGTAAATTCGCCCGGCTTGGCCATACGCACACCGTTTTTCAAAAAAAGTTCCAGCACTTTTTGTTGAATATAGGGAGACCCGTGAACCGAAATTTCCACGGCATTTTCGCCCGTATAAGAATGTGGCGTCCTGAAAACACTGACCAATACTTCGTCAATGATTTGTTCTCCGTCTTTAAGATAGCCGAAGTGCAGCGTATAGCCCTTGGCGTCCGATAAATTTTTTCCTTTTTTGGCAGGCTGAAAAAACTTATCGGTGATATCAATCACATCCGGCCCCGAAAGCCTGATGACGGCAATGGCACCGGCTCCTGGAGGTGTGGCAATGGCAATGATGTTATCGGAAGATTTCATCCGGTGCAAAGTTAAGGTTTTTTAGGCATGTAAGGGCGCCCCGCCGCACAAGTTCCTGCATCGCACATGGCTTCGCCATACGGCTTGCCATGTGCGGCAAGTCACTTGGCGCCGGCCGCGTGCTCCGTTTAAATCTTTTTTGGCTCAAGCTGTTTTTGTATAGTGGTTTGCGGGGTCTCCTCGTCTCCGCTCGGAGCCTCCTCAACCACACAAAAACTCGCTTTCGCCTTCAAAAGGATATCACTTCGCCCGCTGGCGCAAGATTTTAATGCGATTCAAAAATTTTTTTATTTTTATATTAAGATTCCATCCGGAAAATGAACCGACGAAACGCTTTGATGATGTTATTCGTTGCGTATGGTTTTATAGCCCTGATTATCTTTTCATTATTTTTTTATAATGAAGTCCACATTCTTAATATTGCTGTTGCAGCGGGGATAATTACTATTATCATTGATTATCTTTTCCAAACCATGTCCGATAAAAAAGAAAAAAACAAACAGCTTAATCATGATTTTCAAGAAGGTTTTTTTGAAAGATTGAGTCGCTCCGAAGGCATAGAAAAGAAAATTGCTTATGTAAATTTGGTATTCTTTGTTGGATTGCAAATCTTGGCCGTGTATTTATTTGTTCACGATAAGATTACGAAGCTTGATTTTATTCTTTATACGTTGTTATTGGTTTTAGACGCCGGGTTTGTTATGCACAGGTTATATAAATTCGGCTCTTTCAGAAGCATTGAAATGTAGATTTTTCAGCTGATTTTGTGTTTGGGTTTTTGA
>JALVDN010000240.1 GCA_027008965.1 Flavobacteriales bacterium
TTCAACGGAAATAATTTTAACATCTTTCAAATGAACGGGTTTTTGAACGGGTCCGGTTATTAGAGTAACATCCGCCCCTCTCCGCTTGGCTTCTTCAGCCAATGCTACGCCCATTTTACCGGATGAACGGTTGCCGATAAAACGCACCGGATCAATGGGTTCAAAGGTGGGGCCGGCCGTAATCAATACTTTTTTACCCGTCAGGTCTTGTTCATCCGAAAATATTTGTTCCAAATATTTTTTTAAAGTTTCGGGTTCGGGCATACGTCCTTTGCCTGTTAATCCGCTTGCCAACTCTCCTTCTTCGGCTTCAATGACGGTGTAACCGAAACTTTTCAAAGTTTCCAAATTTTTACGGACCGCCGGAAAACCATACATTTCCCTGTCCATGGCAGGAGCTACCAACACAGGACATTCCGCTGACATCAAAGTGGCTATCAAAAAATTGTCGGCTTGTCCATTGGCGATTTTAGCCAATGTATTGGCCGACAGCGGTGCAATGAGTATGACATCGGCCCACCGGGCCAGATGAACATGGTTGTTCCAAATGTGGTTTTCCTTATAAAAACCGGAATAAACGGGGTGTTTTGAAAGTGCGGAGAGGGTTTTGTCCGTCACAAAATCCGATGCGGAATGGGTGCGCATCACTTTTACGTCTGCTCCCGATTTGATCAGCAGGCGAACAAGAAGAGGTATTTTATATGCGGCGATTCCACCGGTTATACCTAATAAAATATGTTTCCCTTTCAGGGACATAAAAAGGTTTTAAAAAACAAAATCTTTGGTGGCTTGGTCGTTGTCTTCAAAACGCCAAGTGATTTTACCCTCCAACCATTCCTGAAGTGCCAAGGCCCATGGTTTGGGGAGTTTTTCATAGTATTTGGATACTTCTATTTGCTCTTCATTTTCAAAAATTTCTTGCAATGTATCCTGATAGCTCTGGAATTCTTCCAGTTTTTCGTTCATTTCTTCTTTCATTTCCACCAAGATTTGTTCGGCTCTTTTGGCAATAATTACAATGGCCATATATAAATTGTTGGTGGGTTTGGCCACTTCATGGCGGTTCACGGTGATGGTTGTTACTGCGGCGTTGGAATATTTATTGTCCATAGTGATGATTATTTTTTTGCAATTTCCTGTTGATTCAATTTATCAAGTTTTTGTTTCTTTTGTTCGGCTTTGTTTTTCCATTTGGATTGAGGATAGAATTTAATAAACTTTTCATAATATTCAAGTGCTTTCTTCAGGCGTTCATCCTGCTTGGATTCCACACTGTTGAGTGCCAAATCGGCGGCGGCCATAAAACGAAAAAACATGGCTTGTTCCCTGTAGGGCGAACCGGGATATTCACTCATAAAATTATTGAGTGCCTTAATAGCCGATTTAAAATAGCCCAAATCATAGTATAATTTGGCATCCTCAAATCCTTTCCTATGAAAACGGTGAATGATTTCCGCACTTATTTCTTTGATTTCTTTTGAAAATTTTCCTTCGGGATACATGGATAAAAAACGTTCTGCTTCTTCCAAAGTTTTTTCTCCGTAGGTCAAATCCCTGTAATATTCCGGTGTCAGATGATAATAGGATTTAACGATATAATACTCGGCTTCTTCGCGCTTGGAACTGTTGGGGAAAAGCACTGTAAATCTTCTGAATTTGTAGCCTGCCGAAAAATATTGTTTTAATTTAAAAAGACTCAATGCATGTCTGAATAATAATCTTTCGTATTGAGGTTTATCTTTATAATAAGGTTCCGCCAAAGCAAAAAGTTTTTCTGCCCGTGCATATTTCCCTTTTTCAAATAATTTGGAAGCCATGCTGTATTGTTTCACAGGATCATTCCCGTTTAAAACTTTTTGATATTCACCACATGAAAACAATACGGGCAATAAAAGAAAGACGATTAGCTTTTTCATACTTATGATTGGATTTGCAAAGATAGGAAATTTATTTCCAAGTTATTTTATTTTAAACGTTTTGAGTTTGAATTTGTTTTGGGTTTAGAAATGGTGTCCGTAGGTTTGGGTTTTTCCCACGGATAGGGAATTCCCTTCAGTTTATATTGGTCGCGATAATCGTATTTAGGGTTTTTGAGGGCCAAATATATCATTCTTTGGGCTTCGGAACGTATGTTGAGTTGTGATAAAAGCGGGTTGTTCATTTTGGGCCAAGTTCTGTTAGAAAGAAAAACATAAACGATATCTTCTTCGGGATCGGCCCATACCATGGTTCCGGTGAAACCTTGATGTCCGAAACTCGACGATGATATTTCTTCAAAGGTAGGCCCCGGATGCCCTTTAAATTGCGGTTTATCCCAGCCCAAACCGCGCCGTACGCTGTCATTTTCAAAATATCTTTTGTTGAAAACCTGTTCTGTTGTATCACTTATATATCTTTGTCCACCATAATATCCTCCTTGCAAATGCATTTGCATCATTTTGGCCAAATCTTCGGCATTTCCAAACAATCCTGCATTTCCGCTCACCCCTCCCAGCATAGCGGCACCCATATCATGCACATAGCCGCGTAATTCCTGATGACGCCAATAGTCGTCTACCTCCGAGGGGAT
>JALVDN010000241.1 GCA_027008965.1 Flavobacteriales bacterium
CAAGTTTACTCAACCTGGTTTCCAACGCCATTCGATACAACAAGAAAAACGGCGAAGTGGTCATTTCATATCAACCGGCAGGTGAAAAAATCATTTTAAAAATAAAAGACACAGGCATAGGCATCAAGTCCAAACACCTTGCGCGGATTTTCGAGCGTTTCTACAGAGTGGATAAAGCCCGGTCCCGGAAAAAAGGAGGTTCCGGTTTGGGACTGGCCATTGTCAAGCATATCATGGAAGCACACGGCGAACAAGTTTATGCAAAAAGCAAATCCGGCGAAGGCTCCGAGTTTTTTATTACGCTACGCAAATCCTAAAGTTTTAATTTCAGGGCGCCTGCCCGCACAGGTTCGCCCTACGGCGGGTGCTTCGTGCGGACGGAGCGCATTCGCACCCGCCGGGTCTCACCCGGCGGGCACCGGGCTGTCCGCTTGAATTCGGCTCGGGCAAGCCGGTTTTTCCAAAAAGTCGGCGGGTAAGTCTCCTCGTCTCCGCTCGGAGCCGCCCCGCCTCCGGAAAAACAAGGTTTGCCCTTCGCCTCATATCGCTTCCATCCCTGGCGCGTAACAATGAACAATTGACAATGGACAATTGAAAATATAAAAATCTAAAAGTAAAGGAATATTTTTGTCACTTAGAGCGAATGCAAGAAGTCTCAATTTTTTGATGTTTCCAAGAGATTTCTCGTCGCTCGCCTGCGGCTCGCTCCCACGAAATGACAACGCTGGAATCCCAATAAAATCAGTACCACTTTGTCATTCCGACGGAGCGAAGCGAGGAGGAATCTCTTCGCGCCGGCGGGCGCAGTGTTATCCTTTTGAAGACCCGCCTGATTTTTTGTGTGGACGAGGAGGCTCAACACGGAGGTGGTGAGACCCCGCAGGCCACGATACAAAAAACAGTGCGGGGTGAAAAAGATTTAAACGGAGCACGCCACAAGGCGCCCTGAAAATGAAAAATGTAAGATCTCGTATTTAGAACTATTCTAAATAAATTGAAAAAATTAATTTCTATATTTGCCTAGCCTCAAAAAATCAAAAATTCTATTTATGAGAGAAGCACAAACTATCAGGATGTTGTTGTTGAGCTGGGTGCTGTTTTTCTTTAGTTTCTCTTATTCCAATCAAAATTTACTTTCTTTCCATTCTTCTGCGGACTATAGTTTTGTGCAAGCCCAAGAAGAAGGGGGAGGAAAAGCGGTTAAGGAAGCTAAGGAAGAGAAGACAGTACAATCTTCATCGGTTGAAGAGAGACCTTATGATAAAATAGACCCGGAGTTTAGGAATTTAGGTCCGGGTTTCGGTGGGAAAAATACCATTCCATTTGTCATTGCATTGGTGGTTTTTTTGTTAGCCATGGGCGGTGTGATTAAAGGGAAATCCAAGGCGGTCAAGACTGCTGCCGGAGTGTTTGCTTTGGCTTCGTTGGGCGTTATTGCCTACATAACCTATTGGGAAGCCCGTGCATTGGGCCGTCAACAAGGTTATGCGCCGGTGCAACCCATCTGGTTTTCGCACAAAGTTCATGTGACTCAAAATAAAATTGATTGTGAATATTGCCATGTGGATGTGCGGGAGAGTCGTCATGCAGGTATCCCGAGTTTGAATGTATGTCTCAACTGTCATAGTGTGGTGAAAAAAGGTAAGATTTCGGGCGATAAGGAAATTTCAAAAATTTATGCGTACTTGGGTTACAATCCTTCTACCCAACAATTTGATAAGCCCGGAAAACCTATTGAGTGGATTAAAGTGCATAACCTTCCGGACCATGTATATTTCAATCATGCGCAACATGTGCAAGCCGGAAAAGTGGCATGTCAGGAATGTCATGGGCCTGTTGAAAAAATGAACAGGGTAGTGGAATATAAAGAGTTGAGTATGAAGTTCTGCTTGGATTGCCACAGAAAAAGAGAAATCATTACGGATAATCAATACTATGCGTTGTATAAATTCCATTTAAATCCGGGTGAAAAGCCCAAAGTGAAAGATATTGGCGGTCAGGATTGTTCATCTTGTCATTATTAATCAAAAAAGAAAAAGACATGAAAAAATATTGGAGAAGTATTGAAGAATACAAGCTCGTCAAAGAAGGGAAAACCCCCGAAAAAGAACCCGAATTTTCGATTGAAGGACTATCGCAAGACGAAATCAAAAACAAATATATTGCCAACAGGCGTGATTTTTTGAAACTTTTGGGATTTGGAACCGCTTTTGCAGTGGCGGCCACAAGTTGTCAACAACCCGTAAGGAAAGCCATTCCTTTTTTGGTTAGACCCGAGAACGTTACCCCGGGAGTGGCCGATTACTATGCCACAGTGATGTGGGACGGTTATGATTTCGGAAGTTTATTGGTGAAAGTGCGGGACGGACGACCTATTAAAGTGGAACCTAATGATCAAGTTCCTTTCAACGGGACAAGTGCCAGACATCAGGCCAGTGTATTGGATTTGTATGACACGGCCCGCTTGCAAAAACCCAAGAAAGACGGAAAAGACGTAAGTTGGAAAACTGTTATCAAAGAAATTAAATCCCAATTGGAAACCTTTGCCGGTTCCAATGATAAAGTATATTTTGTGACCAGTACACAAACCGGTCCTTCTTTCAAAAAGTTGATGGAAACTTTTGTGGCCAAATATCCCAACGTGGAAGTGGTCACGGTGGATCCGGTTTCTTACTCTGCATTGATTGAAGCCAATGAGGCAACATTTGGTAAAGCTGTTGTTCCTTCCTACAGATTTGATAAGGCGGAAGTGATTGTTGGTATCAATGCCGATTTTCTTGGAACATGGCTTTCACCGGTTGAATTTGCGGCTCAATATGCCAAGGGCAGGGATTTGCGTTCCGGCAAAAAAATGTCTAAACACTATCAAGTGGAAAGCTTGATGAGCTTGACCGGCACCAACGCCGACGAGAGAATCATCATCAAACCCGCCGAAGAGAAAAAATTTGTTATCAAATTATACAATACTATAGCCAAAGCAACCGGTAACCCTACCATCCAAGAACCCCCTTGTAAAAAAGATGTTTCGGCCATAGCCAAGCATTTATTGGCTCATAAAGGAAAGTCATTGGTTGTGTCGGGAAGTCAAGACAAAAATATTCAAGTGTTGGTCAACGGAATCAATGCCATGCTAAATAATTACGGCAGCACCATAAACTTGGAAAAACCTTTCTTGCTCCGTCAAGGAAAAGACGCAGACTTCCAAAAAGTAGTTGAAGACGTTAAGGCGGGCAAGGTGGCCGGGGTGATTTTCCACAAACTGAACCCGTTCTATGAGTTTAATTTGGATGAAAAAACCAAAGAAAAATTCTCCAAGCTCAAATTTACGGCTATTTTTGCCGATCGCATGGATGAGACGGCCCAAAAAATGAAATATGTTTTGGCTACCTCGCACTATATGGAATCATGGGGAGATCATGAGCCTCGAAAAGGAGAGTTCATGCTTCAACAACCGGTTATCAACAAGCTTTGGGATACACGCCAATCCGAAGAAGTTTTGATGGAGTTGGCAGATGTTTCAGGTGATTATCACGGCTTTATCAAAAATTATTGGAAAGAAAATATTTATCCTCACGTAAACGGCTATGTTGATTTTGAAAACTTCTGGGTTGAAGCCTTACAAAATGGTTATAAATCCGTATCCATACCTGTGGTGGAAAACAATGAAGAAAATTCAAACACAGAAGAAGAAACTCAAAAGACCGGTTTTGACTTTTCATATGTAACAACCAACCAAGGAGAACTTTCATCTTTCAAAAAGCCGGAAGGAATAGAGTTGGTATTATATGAAAAGGTAGGTATAGGCATCGGGAAATATGCCAACAATCCATGGTTGCATGAATTGCCCGATCCGGTTACCAAAGTGGTTTGGGATAATTATGTAACCGTTTCGCCTTCCATGGCCAAAGAAAAGGGCTGGGAGCAAGAAGATGTTGTGAAGGTGAAATATAATGGGGTTGAAGTAGAACTTCCGGTGGTTATTCAACCCGGTCAAGCCCCTCAAACCATAGGAATAGCTTTGGGTTATGGAAGGGATGGAATTGGACCTATCGGTGAAGGTGTTGGAAAATCGGTAACCGGGTTTATACGATATGAAAACGGAAACCGTCAATATACACGTATTCCCGTGGAGGTTTCCGCAACGGGAGCCACTTATGAAATTGCTTCCACGCAAACACATCACACCATGGAAGGGCGTGATATTGTACGTGAAACCACTTTTGAAAACTGGAAGAAAGATCCTAAGCACGGAAATGAAAAACACGAGTTTTATAAAAAGAAATTAGCTCCCATCACGCTCTACAAACATGGATATGACCCGGCCAAATACCCCGGGCATCATTGGGGTATGGCCATAGACATGACTTTATGTACGGGATGTTCGGCCTGTATTATTGCATGTCAAGTGGAAAACAACATTGCCATTGTAGGTAAGGAGCAAGTCAGGAGAAAACGTGCCATGCATTGGTTACGAATAGATCGCTATTATTCACAGGAAGAAAACGAATTATATTCAGAAATTAAGGAAAATCCCGAAGTGGTACATCAACCGGTGATGTGTCAACATTGTGATCAAGCACCTTGTGAAAATGTTTGTCCGGTTGCGGCTACACCACACACCAACGAAGGGTTGAACTCCATGGCCTATAACCGATGTATCGGTACAAGATATTGTATGAACAACTGTCCTTATAAAGTAAGGCGATTTAACTGGTATAATTTTGTTGAGGGTGGTGAATATAACTACTTGTTCAATGATGAAGTAAAAAGACTGGTACTCAATCCGGATGTAGTGGTTCGTCAACGTGGTGTGGTTGAAAAATGTACCATGTGTATCCAAAGAATACAAGCCGGAAAACTTCAAGCCAAAAACGAAGGACGACCGTTGAAAGACGGAGAAATCAAGTTGGCTTGTGAACAAGCATGTCCTACAGGGGCCATCACCTTTGGTGATACCAATATGGAAAATTCACGAGTGATTAAGCTGTTTGAAGATGACAGGGCATACGGCTTGTTGGAAGAATTACATACATTACCCAGTGTGGTATATTTGACAAAAGTTCGAAACAAAGAACATGTGGATTTTGATTACAGTATAGATGCCGTGGAGCATGAAGAAAACCATAATGAAGATCATTCTAAAGCTTAAAATTCAGGACTATGTATAAAAAATCTGTACGAGGAGAACTGATTTTGGGGAATAAGTCCTACACCCAAATAACCGAAGATGTACTACGTCACCAAGAATCGGAACCGAAATGGTATTCCGCACCAAAATGGTGGTGGATAAGTTTCATTGTATTTTTTATTCTCATGGCCGTGGGTTTGGGCTATTATGTTCCCCGTACCATAGTGAAAGGAATTGGAGAATGGGGGAATAATAATCAGACTGCATGGGGATGGGCTATCATCAACTTTGTTTGGTGGATCGGTATCGGTCATGCCGGAACGGCCTTTTCCATTTTCTTGTTGGTTTTGCGACAAAAATGGAGAACTTCCATCAACCGTGCAGCAGAAGCCATGACTATTTTTGCCGTTATGGCGGCAGGTTTGTTCCCGGCCATTCACGTGGGAAGACCCTGGGATGAATTTTTCATTTTCCCATATGGGCCCAATACCAGAGGTTTATGGGTTAACTGGAATTCCCCGCTACTTTGGGACGTATTGGCTATTACCACTTATTTGACCACATCGTTTTTGTTCTGGTATATTGGGATGTTGCCTGATTTTGCAACCATACGGGAGCGTTCCACCGGAATCAAAAAGAAAATTTTCTCGGCACTTAGTTTCGGTTTTGTAGGCCATTTGAAAACTTGGCGTCGTTTTGAAGATGCGGTTATTATCATAGGTGGTTTAGCTGCGCCTTTGGTAATTTCCGTACACTCCATCGTATCCACCGACTTTTCGGTTTCGGTACTTCCCGGATGGCATGAAACCATCTTCCCTCCTTTCTTTGTGGTGGGTGCCATTTTCTCGGGTTTTGCCATGGTATTAACTTTGATGATTATTATTCGTAAGGTTTATAAACTACACGAATATGTGACCGATGATCATCTTGATGCCATTGCAAGAATTATCATATTTGTCAGTTTAATCATGGGCTCGGCTTACGTTATAGAATTATTCATAGCATGGTATTCTTCAAACACCTATGAAAAATATGTTTTTATAGATAACTATATGTTTGGAGATTATGCTGTTCCATATTGGCTCATGTTTATATTTAATGCATTGATACCTCAACTTTTCTGGTTCAAGAAAATAAGAAGGAATTTAGTTTGGCTCTTTGTAATATCCATTATTATCAACATTGGTATGTGGCTTGAGCGCTACAACATTGTGATTCCTCCCACGGCGCAAGATTTCTTGCCGGCCAATTGGAGTGAATATTCACCTACTGTTGTTGATATATGGATTTATTTGGGAACTATAGGATTGTTTGGCGTGGGAACTTTATTGTTTATGCGATTCTTACCAATTATGGCCATGAACGAATTGAAACAACAAGCCAAACGTCAAACCGAATTAAACGTAGAAGTGGATGTTTACGATATATTCGAAAAAAAATTAGTCAAATGAAAAAGTTAATAGGTGTTTACACGGACGATGTAAAACTCATGAACGGAATTGACAAAATGGTGGAAGAAAAAGTGCCGGTTGAAGATGTCATCACGCCGTTTGTAATTGAAGAATTGTTTGAAAAACTGCACATACACTCCAATATTCAATTGCTAGCATTTTTCTACGGAGTTATGGCGCTTATAGGAACTTTTTCGGGCTTATATTATACCTTTGTAATTGACTACCCGCTTAATATAGGCGGCAAGCCCAATCTTTCATTGGTTTTTGTTATTCTTCTTTTTGTTTTGATGGTTTTAACGGTAGTTGTATTGACCGTTTTAACTTTTTTTCATCAAGAGCGGTTATATCCGATGAAAAAACCTCCGTTTGAGTATCCCGGTATGCACACCGATAAGTTTGTGGTTGTGGTTCCGGTGGATGTGAAAGAAAAAGCGGAATCTATATTTTCTGAAACCGGTGCAATTGATATTAAAGAAATTGAAGTAAACGAATAAACAAATAAGTATATTATGAAAAAAATATTTATAAGTTTACTCGGGGTATTAATTTTACAGGCATGTAATCACCATCCCGAAAAAACATATTGGGACTATATGGGAAATTTTGATATGTATTATTCAAAAGCATATGAAACTTATGCCGAAAATCCTGTATTTCCGGATGGTAAAACACTTCAGACCATGCCCGAAGGAACCGTGGCAAGAGGCAAAAAACCTTATCCCTTTAAAAGTAAATTGGGTGATAGAAAAAAAGCAGGTGAAGTTTTGAAAAATCCTCTTCCCAAAACCAAGGAAAATTTATTAAGGGGACAACAAAAGTATAATATCTACTGTGCCGTATGTCATGGAAAAGACGGAAAGGGTGTGGCAACTTCTGACTCCAATACTTTGTATAAAATGAAATTATATAACATACCTCCTGCCAATTTGAATACGGAATTGGTAAAAAACTATCCCGACGGTGAAATTTTTCATGTAATCACCATGGGTTCGGCTATCATGGGAGCGCATGGGAGCCAAATTAAACCCAATGATCGTTGGAGAATTGTGCATTATATTAAAAACGGCTTTCAAGTAAAATAAAGAAATTATGGAAAAGCAATTTGTATTTTCAAAAAAATTGAAAACCATAAGTTTGGTTTTAATCATAATAGGAGTTCTTGCAACCATAGGCGCTTTTCTAACCGATAAAGAACGCGCTTGGTCATCCTTATTGTTACATAATTATTATTTTCTTAGCTTGGCACTGGGGGCCGCCTTTTGGATGGCTATTCAATACATCACCGAAGCAGGCTGGTCTGCGGCATTCAAGCGAGTACCTGAAAGCATGACATCTTATGTGTTATATGGATTTGTATTCATGTTGATCATAGGAACATTAGGGTTAAAAGTTTTATATGCTTGGGCTGATCCCGCTTCTCATTATGATGCGTTTGAATTGAAATTTTTGTCACATCATTTGCATGTAAAATCACCTTATTTAAATGCAGGCTTTTTCTTGGTCAGATTGGTGGCCTATTTTATTGCTTGGTATTTAGTGATTAACTTGCTTTTGAAATTCTCAAAAAAAGAAGATGAAGATAAGGAAAATGCCATGCATTGGTTTAGAAAAAGCTGGTATTATAGCAGAGTATATATTTTCACTTTTGCTTTGACTTTCATTTTTGCTTCCATAGACTGGATGATGACCCTGGCGCCTATGTGGTACAGCACCATTTTCCCTGTGAAAGAAATCATTTCCGCTTTTATCCATTCTGCGGCAGTGATTATATTAATCATAATCTATTTATATCGTCAAGGTTATTATCCCTTTATGAATCCTTCTCACTGGCATGATTTATCCAAATATATTTTTATGGGGGCTATCTTATTCGGATATGCATGGTATTTCCAATATATGCTGATTTGGTATGGAAATATTCCCGAAGAAACCGAATATTACTATATCAGAAGATTTGAGTTTTCGGAGCCTTTGTTCGTGTTGGTAATTGTATTGACCTTTGCTTTGCCGTTTCTTCTCACCCTTTGGAACAGGATGGCTAAAAATTATAAAGTGCTTGCTGTTGCCGCCATCATAGCCCTCACCGGAAAATACATTGAACATTATTTGATGATTTATCCCGAAACCATAGAACATCCTGTTTATGGTTGGATAGAATTAGGAATGTTATTGGGTTTTATAGGATTGTTTATGTTTGCCACTTTCACGGCTATGGCCAAACGCAAATATCTCTTACCGGTGAATCATCCTTATTTGGAAGAAAGTTTGGTTCATCATATTCCTCATTAAAATATAGGTAGTATACTGAACACAATACGGGGGCTATGGCTCCCGTTTTTTATATATATTTGCAATTATGAAACGTCAATTTTTAGTATTATTTCTTTTTGGGTTTTTCATGCTGCAAGCCCAAAGCCCGGTTAAAAATGTAAAAACCGACGCGAATCAATTAGTGGAGAAAAAATCGGAATGTTTGAAAAAACATTATACGGATTTTTTGTATTACATTCAAATTTATAACGGCAAAGACTTGAATAAAGCCAAAGCCATTTTAAGAGAATATCTAAAATTGTACCCTTCCTCAACGGCATTTGTAAAATGGGAAAATCCCGAATATAAAGTTTGGACAGGAGAATATATGACTAAAATTGAAGTGGAACAAGCCATGCGTGAAATAAGAAGGAACTTCCCCAATGCTTTGATTGTTTTTCCAAAACGGAGGTAAAGTCAGGTTCAATATTCTTCTCTTCGTCTGGCATCCAATGCAAGGAAGAGGAGCAGGAATAAAGTGAAACTCAAAAGCGAAGATCCGCCGTAACTTACAAATATAATAGGAATACCAATAGTTGGAAACCAACCCGTAATCATCAATAAATTGATGAAAAGATGAACGGCTAAAAAAGAAGCCAATGCATAGCCCGTAACCCGCGAAAATATTGTTTTTTGTCTTTCTGCCAAGTAATATATTCGCCATATCAATAAAAAATATAAAGCCAGAAAACCTAAAGAACCCCACCATCCGAATTGTTCAGCCAAAGCCGTGAAAATATAATCGGTATGTTGTTCGGGAACATAGTGTCCTCTCATTTGTGAGCCTTGAAGCCAGCCTTTACCTGTCCATTTACCATTACTAATAGCAATAAGTGATTGTTTCAAATGATAACCCACTCCTTTATCATCCTTAATTTTACCAATCATCAACTCAATTCTCTTTTGCTGATGGGGAAGAAGCAAATGATTAAAAACAAAAGAAGTAAAAAGTGAAAATAGAACGGATGTAACTAAAAATATCAGTGTAAGGAAAATAAATATCCATTTTTGTTTTCTAATCTTAAAAAAAATGTACAAGATTATTATAAAAGTAAATGATAAATAAGCTAAAGCGGTGTTTTTAAAACCTACATAAATCGTTATGATGAAAGTGGCGATTATCCAAAATAAAACCAATAAAAGACTTGTCTTTAGACCTTCTCTGTATAGAACCGGTAACAAAGCGATAAAAGTGATGACGGTTCCTACATCAGGTTGTAATAAAATAAGAAGCAGGGGAGTACCTATCAAAAAAACCGTTTTAATAATATCTTTTAAGTTTTTTAAACTGAAATTGTATTCACTTAGAAGTTTGGCCAGCCCGAGAGTTGTAGTAAGTTTAACAAGTTCGGAAGGTTGAAAACTCATTCCGCCTATTCGATACCATGACAGTGATCCGGAAATTTTTTCTCCGAAAACAAAAAGCCCCGCAAGTAGTAGAATTCCAATCAGATAAAATAATGAACTCCAGTTTTTGATGATTCTTGTAGGAATAAAGAAAAGAGAAAAACCTATTAGTATGCTGATAATAAGCCATGCTGATTGTTTGAAAGCAAATTGCGTGGAAGAATGAAAATCAACAGAATAGATCATGCCGATACCTATAGCCGATACACTAAGGAACAAAATGAAAGTTAACCAATCAAAAGCAGTTATATTTCTAATTTTTTGTTCCATGTTGTTTTTTCATTTCATAAATCGGATAAAGGTCGGTATTGATGACCTTATTATAAAGATCGGGGCGAGAAATGGTGTCATTCAAATATTTATCAATGATCAGACTTGCAATGGGGGCGGCCAATGAGGCGCCATATCCACCATTTTCAATAAATACCGAAACTACAATCTCCGGATTTTCCACCGGAGCAAAGGCGATAAAAATGGAATGATCGGGGAGTTGGATTTTCTTGCCGTCAAGACGGATAAAATTTTCTGCCGTTCCGGTTTTACCGGCCATGGTTAAATTACGGATTTGGGAGTATCGGGCTGTTCCAGATGTATATACTTTGGCCATTCCTTTTATCACTCGCTCAAAATTTTCAATTTTAAAACCGGTTTTTTTAGGTTCCAAAAATCTTTTTTCTATTTGGTTGTTTTCAATTTCTTTTACAAAATGCGGTGTATAATAGGTTCCTCTATTGGCAAAAACAGCCGTCATATTGGCCAACTGAATGGGTGTGACCAAAATTTGTCCCTGCCCGATTCCGTTTGAAATGGTATATGAAGTTTTCCAACGGTTATTTCCGAAATATTTATTGTAGAACGAACTGTCAGGAACCAATCCTTTTTTCCCGATAGGAAGATCATAATGCAAATAATCTCCAAGGCCGAATTTTTTGACCATGTCTGCCCATTTTTGGATGCCTTCACGAGGATTTTCTTCACGGTTTATCATATCCATATAAGCATTTGCAAAAAATGTATTACAGGAATAGGGGATAGCATAATCCAAATATACGCTTCCGTTTGCTCCGCAGTGACAACGCATAAATCTATTGCCGTATTTAAAACCATGTTGACAAACATAGGAAGTATAAGGTTTAATGGATTTCATTTCCAAACCTACCATGGCATTGATGATTTTAAAAGGCGAGCCCGGCGGATAAGTTCCCAATAAAGCTCTATTGTATAAAGGTTTATGAATGCTGTCTTTTAAAAGTCTGGAAAAATGTTTTCTTCCGTCTTTTCCGCTCAACATACCCGGGTCATATTCGGGTGCGGAAACCATGGCCAATACTTCACCGTTTTTTGGATTGATAACAACTACTGCTCCATGTTTTCCGGACATCAAACTATCAATAAAAGATTGAAGTTTAATGTCAATAGTTAGATGCAAGTCTTTACCTTTCTCGGGTAAAGTGTCCCATTTTCCATGAAGATATGGGGTGGTTTTACGATTGAATTTATCCCTGTAATAATAACGCACACCTTTTTTGCCCCGCAAAATTTTTTCATAATACCTTTCAATTCCGGCCATCCCTTTTACATCACCCGGTTCATAATATTCATCTTTTTCCAAATCATAGGTTCGGACACTTCTCAAATAACCCAAAATATGAGCTGCGTGTTTGGTGTGATATTTTCTGATATGATGTATTTTGATACCGAATCCGGGGAATTTATAAAGAATCTCTTTAAAACGTATAATATCTTCTTTCAACAAATTTCCGGTAAAAACAGATGGCTTTTGAAATGAGTATCTCTTGGCTTTATTGATTTTGTCTTCAATATCTTTTTTATTCAAATGAAGAATTTCAGCTAATAATAACGTGTCAAAAGGTTTTATGAGTGAAGGAGTCACATAAACAGTATAAGTGGGTTGATTGGAAACCAATAAAATACCGTTCCGGTCATAAATATTACCTCTCTTGGCGGGAATTTTTTCTTTGATGATGGCATTTATCTCAGCCAGTTTATGATAGGGGTTGGGAAACCATTGAAGCATGGCTAATCTTATTAAAACCAACATCAAAACAAGAAACCAAAAACCGGTTACAACCCAAAACTTTTTCATTAGTTATTTTCCTATTCAAGCTTTTTTATAAACAACACGGTATAAATGATGGTAAAAATATAGCTAATTAATGTATGTAAAACAATATCTCTTAGGGAGGAAAAAGTAAGAAAAAAACTGAAATTGTTAAAGAAGTAAATTAAAAAATGACCCAATAATGTCCATGCTAGTATAGTAGTCAATAATTTGTTTAGAGGGAGGTGAATAATTTCGGTTTTTTTTAGACTTAAACTTCTTTGAGTGAGTTTCAAATAGATAATGCGTAAATAAGCAAGCGTTATCAAAGTGGCGCTAAAAACCCCGCCTGTGAAAAAAAACATATCTGTAATGAAACCGATTAAAAATAAAATGATTATGTAAATGGGAGAGAGTAGGTTATCAGTATAAAATAAAAAAGGAATGAAGATGATGTAAGGTGTGTAAGGAAAAACATATCCCAGATTTTTAAAAATAAAAATTTGCAGGAAAAGCGGAATGATAAAAACCCATATGTAATTACTGCGTTGCATGAGTGATTGAATCCAATTCTTTTTTTAGAGGATGAACAGAAATAAAAATATTGTATGTTTTTTCAGGCTGAAGAAAAGGCTCAATAACAATTTTCTTTTCATCATTTTCAAAAAATACTTTTTGAACGCGACCTACGGGGATATCTCTAGGAAAAAACAATGAGTTCCCGGCAGTAATAATCGTATCTCCCGGATGGAGGTTTATTTTTTCCGGAAAATCAGTGATCAACAAACGTTTATTAGCTTCATCCCAAAAGGTGAATCCCGTATAGGGTTGATCGGCCGGTTTGACAAAAACTGAAATATTTTCATTTCTGAGGGTCATAATTTTTGCAAAATGAGGTGAGGTTTGAATAACGATTCCCATGATTCCTTTGGGCGTAAATGCGCCTGCATCTTTCACTATCCCATCATCCGTTCCTTTATCAATGATGACAAAATCCTTGCCTGCATCATGAAAATGTGAAATAATGTGCGCAGGTGTTAATTGAAATGAAGAGGAAAGGGGAGATATGAAAGAAGGACGAAGCAATCTTTTTTGCAATAATAAATTTTCATGCAACAATTCTTCATTTCTGCTTTGTAACGAAAAATAAGAACCGATTCCCGAAAAAAATTTATTCAGTTGGCCCGAAACCGCAGATTGAAACACAAAAAATTTATATGAAGAACCGCTGTCTGTAAGCCGGATAAGTGTCATACTGACACTCAATAAAAACACATACGTAACTAACAAAATTCTTTTTTCAAAAAAATGAATGAGTTTTTGCATCTAAAAATTTACTGGTCAAGAGCCACTTTTAGTTTTTCAAAGTTATTGATCACCATTCCTGTTCCGCGTATAACGGCCCTTAAAGGATCTTCCGCTACATGCACCGGAAGTCCGGTGGCTTCACTAATACGCTTGTCTAATCCTCGAAGCAAAGATCCTCCGCCTGCTAAAAACAAACCGCCTTTGTAAATATCAGCCGATAGTTCGGGGGCGGTTTTGGAGAGTGTTTCCATAATGGCACTTTCTATTCTGACTAATGATTTATCAAGTGCTTTGGCTATTTCATTGTAGGAAACAATAACTTCTTTGGGTTTTCCGGTGATAACATCGCGTCCTCTGACCGGATAATCTTCAGGAGGATTGGAGAGTTCATCCACGGCTGAACCCACATTGATTTTAATTTTCTCAGCTGTTCTTTCGCCTACAATCAGATTGTGCTTGGCACGCATGTAATAGGCAATATCATCATTGAATACATCCCCCGCAATTTTGACTGATTTTTCCACATGGATACCTCCTAATGATATCACGGCAATTTCCGTAGTACCTCCTCCTATATCAATCACCATGTTTCCTTGTGGTTTGGTGATGTCTATGCCCATTCCTATGGCGGCAGCCATGGGTTCGGGAATCAAATATACTTCACTTGCATTCACCTTTTCGGCCGAATCTCTTACGGCACGTTTTTCCACTTCGGTGATACCTGAAGGGATACATATAACCATTTTGAGTTTGGGTGTGAAAAAACTTTTTTTCAATGCAGGAATTTGCCGGATAAATTCTTGAATCATTTGTTCGGAGGCTTCAAAATCGGCAATCACACCGTCTTTTAAAGGGCGGATAATGCTGATTCCTTTGTGTTCTTTGCCTTGCATCATAGCCGCCTCTTTTCCGACAGCAATGATTTTTCCGGTCTTCAAATCTTTTGCCACGATGGAAGGACTGTCCACCACTATTTCTCCTTCATACACGATGAGTGTGTTTGCTGTTCCCAAATCTATTGCCAGTTCCTTCGTGAAGAAATTGAAAAATCCCATGTTGAATTGTTTTTTATCCGGTTTTTATTTTAATTTCCAAAGTTAATAAATTATACATTAATTATTTAATTACACCTTTTTTTAATGCGCCGGCGGGCGAAGTGTTATCCTTTTGAAGGTCCGCCGGATTTTTTGGCCACGGTGAGGAGGCTCCGAGCGTAGACGAGGAGACCCCGCAGCCGTGACTTGCCAAAAACCGTGCGGGCCGAAAAAGATTTAAACGGAGCACGCCGAATGGTGCCCAAAAAATAATACAGAAAAAAGGTTTTTGGCTTCTTTTATTTTATTATTATTGTATAGAGAATTTTTTAGAAAATGAAAAATACACCTGATGTTAGGGAGATTTTGAGTTTAGTTTTCCGGAATATGAAGTCTAATTTGTTACGTACGTCTTTATCCTTGTTGGGTGTGAGTATTGGAATTTTTACGGTGATCAGCATTTTGACCGGAGTGGATTCGCTGCAGCATTATTTGATGAATTCGCTGAGCAGGTTTGGTAATAACACATTGTTTGTTGACAGGTTTGACTACAACAAGATGGGAAGAATGGATATGGCCAAGATGCGGCGGATGAAACCAACCTCTTATAAAGAATATCTTTTTTTGAAAAAGAAATTAAACCCTTCAGGAGTGGAGGCCATGGGTTACAGGATGGTTATGCCGTCTGTGACCGTACGATATGGAAAAAACTCTACGAAAGTGAGAATTCACGGAGAAACCGGAAAAATTCCGGAAATTTTGCAGTTTGAACTGGAGAAAGGAAGGTTTTATACGCCGTATGAGCAGGAAACGGGGGCGGCGGTGGCCATTATCGGTAAGAATGTTGAAAAACTTCTTTTTGAGAATAAAAACGGGTTGAATAAAGAAATCAAGCTTTATGGGAAAAAGGTGAAAGTTATTGGCGTTTATAAAGATGAAGGGGGGGTTATCCGGATTAATCCCATGAGTAATGCCATTAGTGTTCCCTATTTATTTTTGAGAAATATTGTGCCTGAAAAACAGAATTTTGTTTTTACAAATATTGTCATCAAACCCGCTGACATGCAGGATGTGTCCCGTTTAAAAGAAGAAATTACGCGCATTTTGCGTCAATATCGTAAGCTTAAGCCGGGGCAGGAAAATACTTTCTACGTGAACAATATCAGTTTTTTAAAGGAAATGGTGAATAAAAGTATCCGGAGTCTTTATTTGGCTGGATGGATACTGGGAGGTTTTTCCTTGTTGGTGGGCGCATTCGGAATAGCCAATATTATGTTTGTAAGCGTAAAAGAACGAACCAAAGAGATAGGTATTGTCAAGGCTTTGGGTGCCAAAAAGAAGTGGATTTTGACAGAATTTATCTTTGAATCGGTATTATTGTCGCTTTTCGGAGGACTTTTGGGATTGTTATTGATTATGAGTGGGATTTTTGTTATTGATAAAACCGGTTTGATTCCGGGATTGGAGATAAGTTTAAGCATAAAAAATATATTGATAGGATTGATTGTGTCGGTTATGGTGGGAATCATTGCAGGGTATTGGCCGGCATACCGGGCGGCGCATTTGGATCCTATCAAAGCCATACGGAAGGGAGAATAAAAAAACAACGTGTACTAAACCGGAAATTAATGCGTTTAACAAAAAGAAAAATGAATTCATTTGCACAAAGGAAAAATATTATATATTTGCAATCAGGTATATTGAATAATTCAATCATAAGTATTATGAGGAAAAATGTTTTTATTGCTTTATCGGCTTCATTGGCCGCTTTGGTATTCTTGGGATCTTGTTCGTCCAAAAATGTATCTCGAGGCACGGGGATGCTCATTAATAATCCGAAGGGCGGATTTCAATATAATACAAAATTCGTGGATCAAGGTTTGGCTCCCGGTTTGGTTTTTATTGAAGGAGGAACCTTTACGATGGGTGATGTCTCGGAAGATGTTTTGCATGATTGGAACAGTTTGCCTCGTGAAATGCATGTAAGATCTTTCTATATGGATGAAACCGAGGTTACCAATTTAATGTATTTGGAATATTTGGATTGGTTAAAAAGAGTTTTTCCGCCTGATAATGAACAGTTTAGAAATATTTATGAAGGTGCGCTTCCCGATACGCTTGTGTGGAGAGAACCGCTAACTTATGCTGAAGATTTGGTAAGAAATTATTTGCGGCACCCTGCCTATGCGGAATATCCGGTTGTGGGTGTAAACTGGGTGCAAGCGGTTCAATATGCCAACTGGCGAACAGACCGTGTGAATGAAATGCGGTTGCAAAAGTTCGGTAAACTGAAAAGAGGTACGGAGCTAGAAGCCTCAGCCGAATCAAACTTCAGTACGGAGACATACTTGGCCGACCCTTCTTTGGCTTTTGGTGGCAATACGGAATATTATCCGGTTAAATCCAAAAAAGAAGGTACTTATAAAACTGTGAATGCATCTTCAGGAGTGATACTTCCCAAATACAGATTACCTTCTGAAGCCGAATGGGAATATGCGGCCAAAGCACCTATCGGTGAACGTGAATATAACCGCGTAGTAAACAGAAAAATTTATCCTTGGAGAGGAACCGCCGTTAGATATTTGGGAAAAGGTAGAAACAGAGGAAAAATGTTGGCCAATTTCAAACTCAATGACGGGGACTACAGCGGTTTGGCCGGATGGTCGGATGATGCGGCCGATATTACGGCGCCCGTTAAAACTTATCCTCCCAATGATTTCGGGTTATATGACATGGCGGGAAATGTCAACGAATGGGTTGCCGATGTATATAGACCCATTATTGATGATCAGGAATCGGATTTCAATTATTTCAGAGGAAATGTTTACACCAAAATGGCCTTTAATGAAGAAGGCAAACTGGTTATCGTAACCCCCGACAGTATTCCTTTTGATACATTGGCCACAGGAAAATTGATCTATAAGGAACTTCCCGGTCAACCTGTAAAAAAATTAGTGGACGAAAAAGAATTATACTTGCGTCAGAATTTTGATAGAGCTGACAACCGTGATTATAACGATGGTGATTTACGTTCTTCCAGATATTATTATTTGACACCGGATGACTTGGAAGGTGATGATAATAAACGTATGTATAACTCTCCAATTCATAAAATTTATTTGGACTCCATTGACGGTAAATATAAAATGGTGCGAGAATATGATAAGAGCAGTAAAAGAACCACTCTTATAGATAATCAAGTACGTGTGTATAAAGGAGGTTCATGGAAAGACAGAGCTTATTGGTTGCAACCTTCCCGAAGAAGATACATGCCCCAATATCTTTCTACAAATGATATTGGATTTAGATGTGCCATGTCAAGGTTTGGAAGAAAAACTATGAAAAAAGCCTATAGAAGACCCACTAATTAATTCTGAAGTTAAAAATATTTTATTACATTAAACCGGGATTTTTCCCGGTTTTTAAATATTAAAAAACATATTAAATGGCCAAAAAATTACTTATTGTAGAATCACCTGCTAAAGCCAAAACCATAAAAAAATATTTAGGGAAAGATTATGAGGTCTCATCTTCATACGGACACATTGCCGATTTGCCTGAAGATAAAATGGGAATTGAAATCAAAGACGGTAAATTTATCCCTACCTACATTGTTCCCGATGATAAAAAGAAAATAGTAAAACAACTGTCCGACCTCACAAAAAAAGCCGAAACCGTTTATCTGGCAAGTGATGAAGACCGGGAAGGGGAGGCCATTGCGTGGCATTTGCAAAATATTCTTAAACTCAACGATAAATCAAAACGAATAGTTTTCCATGAAATAACCAAAAAAGCCGTTACGGAGGCCATTTCGCACCCACGGGATATAGATCAAAATCTGGTCAATGCACAGCAGGCACGGAGATTGTTAGACCGTTTGGTAGGTTATAAACTCTCTCCCGTGCTTTGGAAAAAAATAAAAAAAGGACTATCAGCAGGACGTGTTCAATCCGTGGCCACAAGATTAATTGTTGAACGCGAAAAAGAAATAAAATCATTTGTTCCTGAAAGTAAGTTTAAGGTGGAGGGTGAATTCATTGCTCGGGAGGAAAATTTATTGCGAGCTAAATTACAAGAAGACTTTGAAGATGAAGCGCAAGTAAAAAATTTACTTGAATCATTTTCGGGAGCACAATTTTTTGTGGATAGAATAGAAAAAAAACCGGGAAAAAAAACACCTCCCACGCCCTTTACAACATCACTTCTACAACAGGAAGCCTCCAGGCTTTATGGTTTCCCGGTGAGTAAAACCATGCAAATAGCACAATATTTATACGAACACGGATATATCACATACATGCGTACTGACAGTTTGCATTTATCCGAAGAAGCCATTTCCGCCGCCGCAGATGTGATTAAAGAAAAATTCGGTAAAGAATACAGTCAACCCAAGCAATATAAAACCAAGAAAAAAGGCGCACAGGAAGCACACGAAGCTATTCGTCCTACACAATTGGATTTAGAAAAGCCTCCTGTTGACAGAGATGCATTGAAATTATACCAACTGATTTGGAAACGAACACTGGCGTCGCAAATGAAACCCGCCGAAGTTGAACATACTCATATATATATTGGCAATAACCAAAATGACAAAGATTTTGTAGCCAAAGGACAAGTGATTACTTTCCCCGGCTTTCTTAAAATTTATCAAACCGAAGATCAAGAAACCGAAAAAACCAAACAATTACCCAAACTCACCGAAGGAGAACATTTGGATATAAGTAAAATAATAGCCAAACAAGTTTTCCAACGGCCACCGGCCAGATATACGGAAGCCACTCTTGTTAGGAAATTAGAAGAACTGGGTATTGGGAGGCCTTCTACATACGCACCTACCATTAATACTATTCAAAAACGCGGTTATGTGGAGAAAAAAACTCTGCCGGCAAAAACCCGGACAATCAAACAATTTATACTGGAAAACAGTCAGATAAACGAGCAAAAAATCAAGGAAAAATACGGTGCTGAAAAGCGAAAACTTTTCCCGACGGATATAGGATTCATTGTAAATGATTTTTTGGTTCAGCGTTTCCCCGATATTGTTGATTATAAGTTTACGGCTCAAGTGGAAGAAAAATTTGATAAAATAGCGGCCGGAAATTATGATTGGCAAAAAATGTTGCAAGAATTTTATATTCATTTTGAACCTATGGTTGAATCGGTAGATAAAACTTCACCCAAGGAAAAGGGCGAAAGACTATTGGGACAAGACCCCGAAACAGGTGAGAACATTTATGTGAAATACGGTCCGTATGGCCCTATGGTTCAAAAAGGAGATGCAAATAGTGATATCAAACCCAAATATGCTTCGGTGCCACCCGGAATGAGTATTTTGGATGTCACATTGGAAGATGCTTTGGAACTATTCAAATTGCCTAAAAAATTAGGAGAATACCAAAACAAAGAAATGGTTGTTGGGATTGGAAAATATGGTCCATATGTGCGATGGAACAATAAATTTTATCCATTGCCCAAGCATCTTAATCCGATTCATATAACACTGGATGATGCCATTAGGATTGTGGAAGAAAAAAATTTAGCTGACAAGCCCATTTTTGAATTGGATGGTGAGCCCGTTTTTCTATTGTCAGGAAAGTACGGACCTTATCTGAAGGTTGGAGATTTAAATGTCAAAATTCCTCGGAAAATTTCCCCGAGACAAATTACCCCCGAGCAAGCCAAACAACTCATTTCCGAAAAAAAAGAAAAAGAAGCCGCTAACTTGGTTAAAGTTTGGAAAGAAGCATCTATTTCCATTAAAAAAGGCGGATGGGGAAGATTTTATGTTTATGGGCCGGGTAATAAACGTAAAATTTTACCCAAAGATATAGATGTGAATAAAATCTCTTTGGAAGAAGCCAAAAAAATTCTGCAGATCAAATGATTTTTGATTGGCTCATACCACCCGATTATGATGATAATGCAGAGTTTTTACAATGCATTGATTATTTTTCGGGAGATGCTTCGGAACTAGAACCCGGTATTTATGATGCATACATGCTGGGAATTACTACACAAAATAACACACTGTCGATAAACAATATCCGGAAAAGACTTCAAGAAAAAGGCAGTGCCTACTTTAAAAATTTCAAAGTTTTTGATTTTGGTAATCTGATTATATTGAATAAAAAGGACATCCCTGGGTTCATTAATTATTTTTTAAAAGAACTCAAAGCCTATCATGAAGCTAAACCATTAATTTTATTAACAGATTATCAAAATTGGTCTCTCTATCACCATTTGACCCCATCCGGTAAATATAAGAAAAACATAAGCATTATTTCCTCATTTATTCCTGATGAAATTTCAAGTTCAATAGAACACTTTAAAATACATATATATATATTAGGTATACAAAATTATTTAATCAAAAAAGAACAATACGAAAAATTACAGGCTTATCAAAATAAAATCAAACTTGTTAGGTTGTCGGAGTTGAATGAGATAATAGAATCCGAACCGTTTCTTAGAAATAGCGTAACAACACATTTTCAATATGAATCATTGGCTTTTTCTGAAATCGGTGTTTCTTCTCAAGCAAATACCATAGGATTCAATGCGGCACAATGGGCTGCCTTGGCATACTATTCTGGAATTTCACCAATAAATAAATCCATTGTTTTTGATATACCTTCAATAGATAAAGACAGGTATGGAAATGTTTCAGAAATAATTAGTATTTCTATTTGGCATTATTTGTGGGGGCTATATAATAAACTCCCCGATTATCCGTTTTTAGCTAAAGATAATCTTCAAAAAATTATTTTGAATAAAAACGGAGAAAAATTTGTTTTTTACACTAATCCGGTAACCGGAAGATGGTGGAAATATAAAAATGAAGTGTTGGAACCTTGTAGCCGTAACCTGTTGGTGCGCATGAGAGACGAAATATGACAGCTTTTAATTTCTTATGGAATCTTTATAAATAATGAAAAAAAATTTATATATTGCACCCCTGAAGAAGTGAACAGAAATCAGAAAAAATTATTTCACATGAAGAGATTACTGCTAGTAGCATTTATTGTAGTGTTAATATGGTCTTGTGGAAGTCCGGCCAACCGTGGAGAAATCGTAGGAGTAAAAGGGAAAAAATGGATTCCCTACAGGCCTTATGGGATGGTTTTGGTTCCGGGAGGTACATTTGTGATGGGGAAACAAAATGAAGACAATGCTCATTCCATTGATGCACCGGCCAGAAATGTTTCCGTGAGTTCTTTTTATATGGATGAAACGGAAATTACCAACTCCGAATACAGGGAATTTGTACAATATGTCCGTGATTCCGTGATCAGGACCCGTTTAGCTAAAATGGTTGAAGAAGAGGGAATAGAAGACAGGAAAAAAGGAATTGGGAAATACGCATTTTTGGAATTGGATACTGCAAAAAATGCCTATAACAGATATATGATAGATACCTATGGAGGTGTGACTTTTGAAGATGATGAAACGGCAGGAAAAAGATTAAATTGGAAAGTGCCACTGATTTTTAATAGAAATAAATTTCCGGATGAATTATATGCTGAAGTGTTTGATAGTATGTATTTGCCATTAAAAGAAACACCCGACGGAGAACGCTTGTTTGATGTGAAGCAATTTAAATACCGTTTTTCATGGACGGATGTAAGTGCCGCCGCCAGGTCCGGAAAAAACAGATCTGAATTCAGGCATGATACGGTTATTGAAGTTTATCCCGATACCACTGTTTGGGTGAAAGATTTCATGTATGCTTATAATGAACCGCTTTTGACCGAATATTTCTGGCATGAAGCCTATAATGAATATCCTGTAGTGGGAGTTAATTGGTATCAAGCAACAGCTTTTGCCGATTACAGAACCAAAAAATTAAATTGGTATTTGAAAAGCCATAAAAAATCAACCGTACATCATTTCAGACTTCCTACTGAAGCCGAATGGGAATATGCGGCAAGAGGAGGCCTTTCAGGAACAGATTATCCTTGGGGTACACCCTATACAATGAATGAAAAGGCATGCTTTTTAGCCAATTTCAAACCCCTAAGAGGAGATTATGGTGCTGATCAATCCGTTTTCACGGCTCGCGCCAAATCCTATAATCCCAACGGTTACGGTTTATACAACATGTCAGGTAATGTTGCGGAATGGACCCAATCATCTTACAATCCTGACGCCTATTTATATCTTTCTACATTCAATCCCATAACACATGACTCTTTCAACAAAAGAAAAGTGGTGCGAGGTGGCTCATGGAAGGATGTGAAATATTATATTCAAGTAAGCACTCGTACTTATGAATATGCCGATTCGGCAAGAAGTTATATAGGATTCAGATGTGTACAAGATTTTATGGGAAATAATGCCCGTAAATACGCTAAAAAAATGAGATCAAACAGAACATCATATTATTAATAACCCCCTGAAACAAACAATAAAAAAACCAAAAACTATGACAACAAAATCAAGAAAGAAATTTTTTCAAATGGTCTATGGAATTGGAGCTTCCATAGTGATTATAGGAGCGCTTTTTAAAATTGCTCACTGGCCTTATGGTACAATGATTTTAGCTATCGGTATGATAGTTGAAGCCATAGTATTCTTCATCTCTGCCTTTGAACCTATTGAAGATGATTTTGACTGGTCACTTTTATACAATGAGATCAAAAAGAGCAGTTTATCCGGGAATCAAATTGAAACCAAATTGTCTCAAAAGTTGGATGAGATGTTGCGTCAAGCCAATATTGATGCTAAACTCATGGAAAATTTGGGACAAAGTATCAATAAATTTGCTGAAGCAGCCAAAGGTTTGGATGTTGTGGTAGATGCGGCGGGTTCCACAGTTAAATTTAATGAAGAATTGTTGGAAGCATCGGCGCATTTGGAAGGATTGAACCAAGTATTGAAAAATCAAGTGGAATCTGTTGAGAAAAATGCCCATGCCAATGCATCGGTTGCTGAAAATGCCGAAGAAATGAACGCCAAAATGCGTGAATTAAACGAGAGCATCGCACAATTGAACAAGATCTATCAAGGAATGTTGTCTGCAATGAGTGCTAAGTAATTGGCTCTCTTCTATTAATCTAAAACCAAAAAGATATGGCATCAGGTAAACTTTCACCCCGGCAAAAGATGATTAACCTTATGTACTTGGTCTTTATAGCCATGTTGGCATTGACCATGTCTAAGAAGGTATTAACATCTTTTGGAAGGGTTTATGAAGATTTGAAAACAAGTGTTGAGCTTACCAAGCAAAAAAACGCTCAACAATTAAATATGCTTCAGCAAAAAGCAAGTGAACAACCGCAAAAATATGCTCAAAAATATAAGGATGCGGAAGATTTAAACAAAGCCGTTTTGGAATATCACCAATATTTGGATCAATTTGAAAAGGAATTATTGAAAAAATCCAAACAAGATCCTGCCAAACCGGATTATGAATCATTGGATAAAGGACATGTTTTGGATGAAATATTTTTTGTTGGTGATAAATACACCAAAAAAGGAGAAGAATTTGTTAACAAAACTAATCAAATTAGGGAAAAACTACTCAGTGTTGCTAAAAAATACGGGGACAAAGCCCTCATTGATAGAATAAAAAACAGATTTAATACTGATCCTATCAAAGAAGGTGCAAGTAAAATTTCATGGTTACATTATTACTATGAAGATTTCCCCTTGATAGCATCTTTAACCAATATGGCACGTTTGGAAAACAATGCCTTGAATTCTGAAAATGAAATTCTTTCTACTATATTCCAGGGACAATTGATTTCCGATGTGTCCATGACCAACTACCAACCTATTGTTGTTTTGGATAAAAGTGCTTTCTTCCCCACGGAAAAAGTTACGGGAAAAATAGTTTTAGGTCGTTTTGATCCTAATTTGTCTTTTGAAAAAGTAATTATCAATGGCCAAGAAGTTTCCAAAGACATGCTTGCCGGAGGACAAGTGAAGTTGGAAATGCCTGCAGGAAATCCCGGAGATAAAACCTTGAAAGGAGAAATTGAATTCAAAGAAGGAGATTCCATTGTCAAATTACCTTTTGAATATTCTTATTCTGTTATTCCTATGCCTAATTCAGCGGTTATATCTGCTGATAAAATGAATGTGGTTTACAAAGGCGTTCAAAATCCGCTGTCTATTTCCGTACCCGGAATTCCGGACACCAAAATTCATGTTTCCGCTCCGGGCATAAGAAAAGTGAAAGCAGGCAAGTATGTAATGGATGTAACAAGCTATAAAGGTAGAACTGTTGACATTGTAGTATCTTGGACTTTGCCAAATGGACAAAAGAAATCCGATAGAAAAACCTTTAGGGTGAAGAATATTCCAAGACCTGTAGGTACGATAAGCGGACAGGATGGTTTTGTTAAACTACCCAAACGAAATATAGAAATAGGTACGGTTGGAGCATCTTTGCCCGATTTTGACTTTGATGTCAAATTGGTGGTAACGGGATTTGATTTTAAAGCTCCTGGACAACCGACAATCCGGGTCGCCGGAACCAAATTGAACCAACGTGCTAAAAGTGCTTTGAGAAGAGTCAAAAAAGGACAAACCGTACAAATATTTAATATTAAAGCCCGTTTGGCAAACAACAAAACTTATCAGCTCAAAAAAGTATCGCCTGTAATTATTGAAGTTACGAATTAAAATTTTTTAAACGATGAAAAGGATAGTATTAGTAATTCCATTGTTTTTGATTGCCATATCTACACTATGGGGACAAGCCAACATACTTAATGCCAAAGTCCCGCAGGAAATAGGCAGAAAAACACCTCAACAAATTGCGTCAGATAATTCCAAACCTTTGCCCTATCCATACGTTGATGATAAGGATATTTTGTGGAGCATTGAAGTTTGGGAAAGGATAGATTTGGATGAACGATTCAATTTGCCATTATATTATCCCGTAGATTCGGTATCCACTACAGCCGATAGAAGAGCATTGTTTGATGTGCTTTTATCCGGAATCAAATCCGGACAAATAAAGGAAGTTTATGCTGATTCTTATTTTACCGAAAAATTATCACCTGAAGATTTAAATGAAGTTTTGTATTATGTTGATACAACGGATGTGGGTAAAGAACAATTTAATTATGAAGGAAAGGTGGATGAAGAATATATCCGTAAACTTAGCATAACTCCTGCTGAGATTGAAGCATATCATATACGTGGTGTTTGGTATTTTGACTCCAAATACGGAGAATTGAGATACAGAATTATTGGTATTGCACCTGTGGCCTATGATTTGGCAGCTCAGGCTAATGATTTGGATGCGGAATTGGTTGAACTGTTTTGGGTGTTTTTTCCTGATGCCCGAGATGTTTTACATAAATATAATGCTTACAATCCTAGAAATGCAGCCCGTCCATTTAACTTTGATCATTTGCTAAACGGACGATTTTTTAGTGCTGTGATTTATAAGACCAGCAATGTGTATGGAGACCGTGCAATCAAAGAATATATTCAGGAGGACGCTTTAAGACAATTACTTGAATCCAATAAGATCAAACAATTAATCCTTGAAATGGAAGAAGATCAATGGAATTACTAATATAGAGAAACTATTCAATTAAGGCCCGTAGTTAATTTGCTACGGGCTTTTTTTATTACTTTTGTTCATAACATAATTTTTAAAGTAACATGAAGGAAAAATTTCCTGTCATAAAACAAAGGTTTATCGAGGTATCGGAAATGCTCTCCAACCCTGATATCATCAAAGATAGAAAACGCTATATTGATGTAAACAAGGAGTATAAGGATTTAAAACCGCTTGTGGAGAAAATAAAAAAATTCGAAATCTTGAACGCCAATTTATCCGAGGCACAAAATATTATCATAGAAAATAGTGATCACGAGTTGGTTCAAATGGCCAAAGAAGAAACAGAACTTTTGGAAAAACAACTAGCTGAATTGGAAGAAGAAATCAAATGGCTGATGATTCCCAAAGACAAAGAGGATGCTAAAAATGCCGTGATGGAAATCAGGGCCGGCACCGGTGGGGACGAGGCGAGTATTTTTGCCGGTGATTTGTTCAGGATGTATTCCAAATATGCCGAAAAAAAGGGTTGGAAAATAGAAATTGTAGATTTCAGTGAAGGAACTGTTGGTGGATTTAA
>JALVDN010000242.1 GCA_027008965.1 Flavobacteriales bacterium
AAACCATTGAACCGGGTGGATCATTGGCTTATTTTGAAGAAGACGAACGGCTGAAAAAGATCACGGAAAAAAGAAAAGATATAGAATTTATTCCCTACGGAACACCCGAATATATTGTCAGAAACAATACCTATCATATTATTTTCAATGGGAAAGAATATCCCTTGAAAATCTTCGGACGTCATAATATGCAAAATATTGAAGGAGCTTCCAAGTTAGCCGGCAAAATGGGTATTCCCAAAGATAAATTCCTCACCTATCTAGCCGATTTTGAAGGTGCTTCCTTGCGATTAGAAAAAATTTATGAAGATGATAAAACCGTCATTATCCGCGATTTTGCACATGCTCCTTCAAAAGTAAAAGCCTCGGTGGAAGCCGTGCGGGAAATGTATCCCGATAAGAAATTACTCGCTGTTTTGGAACTTCACACATACAGCAGTTTGAATAAAAAATTCATTCCGGAATACAACGGAAGTCTTCAACCGGCCGATGAAGCGGTGGTTTTCTATTCACCCGAAGCCATACGAATTAAAAAACTGGAAAAAGTCCCGCCCGGATTTATTTATGAACATTTTGGAAAAGAAAATTTAAAAGTGATTGATAATCCTGACGAATTTTTGAATTTTATTTATGGGCAAAATTTGGATAATACCGTCCTTTTATTGATGAGCTCAGGCAATTTAGCCGATTTGGATTTGGAAAAACTCAAACCCCAAGGACATGGGCATCAAAGACTGGCATGAAAATGAGCGCCCCCGGGAAAAATTGATTAATATCGGCCCCGAAAACCTTACGGATGCCGAATTATTGGCCATTTTAATCGGTTCGGGAACCAAAGAATTATCCGCTGTTGATTTGGCCGGTCGGATTCTCAAAGACCATCACCATCAATATGATTTATTGGAGAAAAAATCCGTTAAAGATTTGATGGCTTACAAAGGTATTGGACTGGCACGGGCCGTCACACTGGCCGCGGCTTTTGAATTGGGACGTAGAAGAGCCTTGCAACAAGCCCGGGAAATCAGAAAAATCCAAAGTCCCAAACAAGCTTTTGAACTTTTATTTCCCGTTTTAAGACATTTGGACCACGAAGAGTTCTGGATCATTTACTTGCGTAAAGGAAAATTTATAAACATGGAGCGCATCGCCAAAGGCGGGCTGGATTTTTCATCCATCGATTTGAGAATTTTTTGGAAAAAAGTTTTGGACAACAACGCTACTGAAATTATTATAGCACACAATCATCCTTCCGGTGAATTGCAACCTAGTGAAAGCGATTTGCAAATCACCCGGAAAATCAAAGAAGGAGGAAAACTGCTTGAAATATCATTATTGGATCATCTGATCATTACAACCGACAATTTTATATCCATTATAAATAGGATTTAAAATAATCAAAAATCCTATTATTTTACAAGTTTATTCATTAAATTTACATATAACAAAAAACATATAAACATGAAAAAAATTCTACTGACATTCTCAACCCTGACATTTTTAACCTTATCCTATGCCGGCGGATACAGAGTTGCTTTGCAAGGATCCAGAATGTTGGGCTTGGCACATGCCGGAACATCCGTTTTCGGTTCGGCCGAGAATGTATTCTTTAATCCGGCCGGTTTGATGTTCGGTGAAGGTAACAAGTTTGCTTTTGGGGTTAGTTTCATCAAATCCACCGTAAAGTTTCAAAATGCGGATTACTTATGGACCGCACAAACTCAAAATCCCATCAGCACACCCTTTTATATGTATTTATCCATGCCGGCTAATGAATATATGACATTTAGTGTAGGCATATACACACCTTTCGGAAGCTCGGTCAAATGGGAACAAGATTGGGTGGGATCCCATCTGGTTAACAACATTTCATTAAAAGCCATTTATATTCAACCTGGATTCAGCTTTAAAATGAATGATTATTTGGCCTTCTCGGCCGGTTTGATTATTGGAAAAGGAAGTGTTGAATACAACAAAAACATCAACCGGTTTTTAACCGGCGACAACGGCGAACGAACAGATATCACTTTAACAGATAAAAATATTACCGCCACAGGATATAATATAAGTATGGCCATACGTGCATCCGACCGTTTTTCCTTCGGAATAAACTATCGAAGTGCCGTTGTTTTCAAATCCCGCTATGGCAAGGCCGAATTCAATGATGAACCTTCGTTTTTTATTGAAAGAGATAATTTCAAAGCCGAATTGCCCATGCCGGCTGAATGGAGTATGGGTTTCTCCGTGAAACCTTGCAAAAGATGGCTTGTCGCCATGGATGCTAATCTAACGCTATGGTCCATTTATAAAAAACTGGATATTCAATTCAACAGACTCCCCCGCAATGTGATGCCAAAAAATTGGCATAATACGGTAACACTAAGATTGGGAACCGAATTTCAACTCAATGAAAATATTGCATTGAGAGCGGGATATTACAATGATGAATCTCCCATTCCCTACGGACACTTCTCACCCGAAACCCCGAGTTTAGACAGTCACAATTTCACCTTCGGATTTGGATATCAAAAAGAAAAATGGGGCTTTGATTTGGCTTTCTTATATGTGAA
>JALVDN010000243.1 GCA_027008965.1 Flavobacteriales bacterium
TTTTTCAGGAGCGTCCTCCAAAAGGCCATTAAATTCAAGAACCTCTCCCGAAACAGGCATAAACAAATCCGAAACGGTTTTCACGGCCTCTACGGTCCCGAAAACTTCATCTTTATCCAGCGTTTCACCTTCGGTTTCCACCTCCACATACACAATATCCCCCAATTCGCTTTGCGCAAAATCCGTAATTCCCACCAAAGCGGTTCCATCGCCTAAATCTTTAATCCACTCGTGGTCTTTTGAATATTTCAAATCGTTTGGAAAATTCATCGGTTTTTGTTTTTTATGCCACAAATTTAGAAAAGAAAAACCGGAATACCAATCTGAATTTTTCCATTCAAAAAGTGATTCAATCATTCCGGTTGTAGAAAATTTATAAAATAATTTTGATGGCTCCGTGAACCGCTTTTGGGGCGTTTCACTCCGCCACTCCGGGAGCCAAAGGCTTCCTATAATCCAAACCCAAAGCCACGCCTTTGTCTCCCTCCGTCACTCCGCAAGCCGGCACGCCTCCGCTACGCTCCGGCGTGCGTCTTGCTCCGTGACGCCTCCAAGCCCTTCGCCCTCCGCTTCGCTCCGGGCTCCGGTCTTGTCGGCGGGCTCGGGAAACCGGCGCTTCCCTGATGCCCAAACGCAAACGCCACGCTTGTTTTCCCTCGCATACTCGCAAGCCTTCGGCGGTTGCCTTGCTATTTTGCCCTGTACCGCCTTGTCTTGCTGCGCTAGCGTCGGAGACGCCGAAGGCGTCTCCGACGAACATCGGGCATTCATATTTTTATTGTTTTGATTTTTAATGTTATATGATTTTACCGTAGGGCCGTTGCATGCAACAGCCCTACTGTTCAATGCAACCATTGTAGGATTATACAAATCCGCCAATATCCGGAATCCTTTGCGTGTTTTTTTGGGATATATCCTGACAATCCGATTATTTTGTGCTATCCGCAACGCTTTCAAATGACACGCTCTTTTACAATAAAATCAGTAGTGCATTGTCATTCCGACGGAGCTACCAACGGGAGCGACGAGGAATCTCTCCGCGCCGGCGGGCGCAGTGGTATCCTTTTGAAGGCGAAGCCTAGCGGATGTTGGTGCGAGCAGGCTCCGAGCGAAGACGAGGAGACATCGCAGCACCATTTTACATCCGCAGGCTGAGCCGAAAAAGATTTAAACGGAGCACGCCATAAGGCGCCCAAGATTTCATCTTTTTGTAAATTGCAGAAAAACATGCTTGGATGAAGCTAAAGTATTTTTTTATTTTATCTGTATTGGTTGGGTTTTCAGTGGCTTGTCGTTCCGGAAGAAAAGTCTATGAACATTCGGATGCTCCGCTGACACAAAGGGTGCAACCCAAACCGGTGGATTCGGTTTTTATTCCTGCGCCTTTGAAGAAAGGAGACACAGTGATTATTATTGCGCCTGCGGGTTATGTTGACGCTACGAAAAATTATATTGCACGAGCCGATTCTTTGCTGCTCGCGTGGGGTTTGATACCGGTTCACGGGAAGCATTTATTTGAAAAGCATTATACATTTGCCGGAACGGATAGGCAACGTTTATCAGATTTGCAATGGGCTTTTGATCATCCGCATGCCAAAGCCATTTGGATGGCGCGTGGAGGATATGGTATGATCAGGATTATGAATGATTTGGATTATTCGGGTCTCAGGAAGCATCCGAAGTGGGTGGTGGGTTTTTCGGACATTACTTTTTTGCTCAACCAAATGTATGCCAATGGTATAGCGTCGTTGCACGGTTTGATGCCTATCAGTTTAACACATCCGAAACCGGAGCGAAAATCGGCTTTGGTGACGCTTAAGAACATGCTTTTCGGGCGGAAGCTCAAGTTTGTCATTGACGGTCATCCGGCCAATGTTCCGGGTGATGGTGAAGGAATGGTGGTGGGGGGAAATTTATCGTGTTTGGTGGCCATGTTGGGTTCGTCTAATCAACTCAATACAGATGGAAAAATTCTTTTTTTGGAAGATGTGGGCGAATATCCCTACGCTTATGACCGTATGCTTTTTGCATTGGCCAATGCGGGTTATTTTGATAACCTGCAGGGTTTGATTATCGGTGATATGAACACCAAAAAACCTTCACAAGATTTTGGTGAAACGATAGAAGAAATGGTTTTAAAACATGTTAAAGACAAGGGATATCCGGTTATCTTCGGTTTTCCGGCCGGACATGTGGTGAAAAACTATACGGTGCCCATCGGGTTGCGGATTAAGATTTCGGTTTCCAAGGAAAAAGCCAAAATTCAATATGAATGAGAAGAAGAATGTTTTTAGGTTTTTTGGGGTTGGGTTGGTTTATTATTTCATGTTCTTCCTATGGTGATTGGAAGAATCGTCAGGTTCAAAAAGATGTGAAGACTTATAGATTGGGCAATAAGAAAATAAAAATCATTAAATATGATTTGGAGGGTCCGGGGGTGGTGTGGTTCAATATGCACGATGATGAAAATACTTCGGTCAGGGCGGCCAAGAAAACGCTCCGAAAAGGTGACGGTATCCTGGCCGAATTAAAACATCCGGGCGGAAGAAATATCAGGTTCCGACTTCGAGGTGAAACTTATGCATTTGACCCGAACCGGATTTATACACCGGCAGGAAGAAAAGCCACCTTGGAAAAATTCGGCCGTTATTCTCCGCAAGCGGATTCTTTGGTGGCCGGATTTTCCGCATTGATTACGGATAGTTTGCTTCAAGGCGCAAAAATTGTCATAGCGCTACATAATAACACACGTGGAAAGTATTCTATTTTAAGATATTTGCCCGGTGAAATGTATGAAAAAGATGCATCAAAGGTTTTTGTTCATCCCGCTATGGACCCGGATGACTTTTTCTATGTGACGGACAGTTTGATTTTTGAAAAACTCAAGGAGCGAAATCAAAATGTGTTGCTTCAAAACAACGATTCGGTGACGGACGACGGATCGCTTTCGGTGTATTGTGGTAAGAAAGGTATTCCTTATGTGAATATTGAAGCTCAAAGAGGGCACAAAAGAGTTCAAATGCAAATGATTGAAACGCTTAAAGAAGTCTTACGGGAAATTAAGGAATGATTTTTGCTAACGTGTATTTAAATAAGTTATGAAAAGAATTATTCTTTTTTTATTCCTGTTTATTCTGTTTTTATTTTTCAAGTGTCCTAGAAAAATAAACGAAATAGGAAACAACTCCATTTATTTCAAAATAAACGGAAAACCTGTAGTTGCTTATAGAGATGGTTTGGATTCCAAAATATTCAATGTGGTGAACAATAAGCTTTTGCTCATTCCATCATGGGGTGTGGAGATGTATATTGCTGATTTCCATGGGGAAGGAAAATATTTTATTGACGGGAACCATAGCCGGGCAGTATATCATAATGTCTACAATTCTTATGATTACCAAAGTTATTTTTACTTTAAGGATTCTTTGGGAGACATAGGTATTAACAGCTATTATGATACAATACATGTTTACAACCGGATTATTTCACCTTCATATGTTCATATTTTGGATTATGATCCCAACCAATATAAAATCCAGGTAATTTTTGAGTATCATGTGGCGGATTCATTGGGAGATGAAATGCATATCACCAAAGGGAGAATTATTTGGGGGTATCGTAAATAAGAGATTATGAAGCTAAAATTAAACTGTCTTTTTCTCTTTTTTCCGTTATTGATATTTTCACAAGCTAAGAAAACATCCTCAAAAAAATCATTTTTTAAAAGTACGTTTTATGTAAATGCTTCTTCCGTATATAGGCCATATCAAACGAAAGGTTTTTATAGGCAAAATGTTATTAAATCCTTGGGTGTTTCTTTAGAAGGAGGTGTATATTTGACTTTTTGGAATTTTATCTATTTCCAAACAGGATTAAGTGCCACTCATTATAGATCCTATAATTTCAGAGATCAGGGCAAGGTTTATCATCAGGTTGTCCCCCAAGCCAATGAATTGTCTGTACCTTATGTATTGGGGTTTGTATTTTATGATGATATAGCCATAGCAGTAGGGTTTAAAAAAATAATGGCATTGAATGAATTTTATACTTATAGAATTTTTGAAAACGGAGAGCTAGTTTATTATGATAAATCAAAATATCTCAATTTCCCAAAATTCATTAATCAATCATCTTTTGTATATACGGATTTTTACGGATTTATCAGAATGGAAGCCAGAATAAAAGAAAATTATTATGTAAGGATTGATCAACGAATTTTTAGTAAGTACGCAATTTTTATAGGTTTAACTTATAAGTTTCCTTAATTGTTATTTGGAAAATCATAATGCTATAACAAAATATAGCTTCAAAACAAGGAACCGGTGACAAAAATGACGGATCGCTTTAGGTAAATTATGGAAAAAAAATATTCCTTATGTGAATATTGAAGCGCAACGGGGCACAAAAGAGTTCAAATGAAAATGATAGAAACGCTGAAAGAAATTCTGCAGGAAATAAAGGAATGATTTTTGTATATGTTTAATAAAAAACCGAATGAAAAGAATTATTCCTTTTCTTTTTTTGTTTATTCTGTTTTCTTCATTGTTTTCCAGGTGTCCGAGAAAAATGAATGATATTGGAAACGATTCTATTTATTTTGAAGTGAACGGTAAACCGGTTGTGCCTTATCTTTACCTATCCAATACCAGCATGATTCAAGTGAGAAATAATAAATTGTTGATCCGTATTCCAGTTATTAACAAAAGTATTGCACTGGAAATGTATATTTCGAACTTTCAAGGAAGAGGTAAATATATTATAGAAGGAGATTCCAACCGGGCGGTCTATCATCCCGGGACACAAGATTATTTTTATTTTGAAGATACACTAGGGAATTTAGGCATTCATGATTATTATGGAAACATACATATTTATGATAGCATAATAAAGCCATCTTTTTTACATGTTTTAGATTATGATCCTATTCTCAATCAATTTCAAGGGATTTTTGAGTTTTACGTGGCGGATACATTGGATGCTGAAGTGCATATAACCAACGGAAGGATAATTTTGGGTTATGATTGATAAAATTTTCCATCAGATGAAGTACTATTGGATATTTATTTTTTTTATCCCCTTTTTGGGTTTTCCTCAAAAAGAGAAATCACTTAAAAAGGAATTAAAAAGTAGATTTTTTATTAATGTATCAACGGTTTACACCCCCTATCAGCTGAAAGGTTTTTATAAACAAAATATTATTAATTCTTTAGGAAGTTCGGCTGAAATGGGTATTTTTATAACCTTTTGGGACGTGGCTTTTATACAAACAGGGATAAACAAAACGAATTACAGATCTTATAATTTCCGTGATAGGAAAGGCATTTATCATCAGGTAGTATCAAGGGCGAGCGAATTGACTATTCCATTTATTGCCGGTATTAATTTAGACAATAATAAATATGCTATTGGAATTGGTATAAAAAAAATAATAAGACTAAATGAATCTTATGTATATAAAATTTATGAGAATGGCAATGAGGTTTACAACAATAAATCTGATTATATAAATCAGCATTTCATTCAAACTTCACTCCCGGGTTTTATTTTTGTTAGAGCAGAGGGAAAGATTAAAGAAAGTTTTTATTTAAGGTTAGATTATCGATTCTTTTTAAAAGAAGCTATATTTTTGGGATTAACCTACCGGTTGCCTTGGTAAAAGTGGGTTTATAACTTAATTCAAATGCCCGAAGAAAAAATAAGAAATAATGATGGCCGCAATAATTCCGGCCAAATCGGCTATCAATCCGGCCCAAACAGCATAACGCATGTTTTTGATTCCCACGGAGCCGAAATAAACGGCCAAAACATAAAATGTGGTTTCGGTGCTTCCTTGTAGAACCGAAGTCAAATGTCCCACAAAACTATCTACGCCGTGTTGTTCCCAACTTTCCACCATGGCCGCTCTGGCCCCGCCGCCTGTGAGCGGTTTGAGAAATGCGGTGGGAAGTCCGTCCACAAACCTTGTATCCACCCCCAAATGACCAAACGCAAAACGGAAAAAGTCCAATACAAAATCCATGGCTCCCGAAGCGGTGAAAACACCGATGGCGGTGAGCATGGCCACCAAGTAAGGTATGATGGTTACGGCCACTTTAAAACCGTCTTTGGCACCTTCAATAAATGCATCATAAACATTAATTTTTTTGAAGGCTCCCATGCCTATGAACAAAACAATGATGCCAAACAAAAGTGCATTGCTTAAAATATCGGTGAATTTCTGTAATTCATCCGGATTTAAACGGTTCATATAAGCAATCAGTAATCCCAGTAAAACGATGCTCCCCGCCAAGTAACCCAAGATAACTTTATTGAATAGATTGATGCGTTGAATGATGGATGTGGAAATCAGTCCCACCAGCGTTGAAAAAAAGGTAGCCAGCAGGATGGGGACAAAAACATCGGTGGGGTTTTGTGAACCCGCAGCGGTACGAAGGGCCAAAATACTTACGGGAATCAATGTCAGGCCGGAAGTATTGAGCACAAGAAACATGATTTGTGCATCGCTGGCGGTGTCTTTTTGCGGGTTGAGTTCTTGAAGTTCTTTCATGGCTTTGAGCCCCAAAGGGGTTGCGGCATTATCCAATCCCAACATATTGGCCGAAATGTTCATCACCATGGCTCCATTAGCGGGATGTTTTTTGGGCACACCCGGAAAAAGTTTGGAAAAAAGCGGCTCCACTATTTTAGCCAAGGCATTTACCATTCCGCTTTCTTCTCCTATGCGCATGACGCCCATCCAAAATGCCAATACACCCGTGAGGAATAATGAAAGTTTGAAACCGAGTTCGGCTCTTTCAAAAAGGGTTTTAACAATCTCACTGAATATGGCCGGATCACCACCGACGAATGTTTTATAGAGTGCCACTAAAAAAGCAATAACAAAAAAACCTATCCATATAAAATTGAGCGCCATATGCAGGGTTTAAACCTTGATAAAAATCTTTTTCTTGTGCAAATATATGGCTAAAAGCGTATAAAACAAGACCACCGTCAAAGCGTATAAAAGAGAAGCAAATTCGGGGATATCAATCCAAGAATGCCATGTATGTTTGAATAACCAAGCGTGCAGGGATGTTCCTTGGATTTTGATTTGATAAAAAGATTTAGCAATCAATCCGTTCAAAACAAAGATGGCAATGGCGTTCATGCCCAAGGCTTGGAGCGGGAAAAACGGTTTTTTGAGATGGAGAAAATCCACTAACAAATAAATCACCGTAAAAACCAGAAATGCCCAACCACCGGTGTAGAGTACAAAACTTGATGTCCAAAGTTTTTTGGAATAAGGAAAAACGAAATGAAATAAATAAGCGGTGACGAGTAAACCCATTCCCAGTAGGAGAAACCAACTTATTTTTTTGAATGGATTTTTGATGCGAATAAGAATGAGTCCGAGAAACATGCCCAGTATGGCTGTGGCAATGGCGGGAACGGTAGAAAGTAAACCTTCGGGATCATAGTCACCACGGACTTTTTTGCCGGATTCTGGGTCCCAATGATACCACATATGATTGATGCCCAAAATTTTTCTATCCCACCGGGAAACGAGGTTATCCGTTTTATTGAGTTTTTTGGAAATGAGTTGCTCATTCGGGATACTTGTTGCTAATTGATCATGACCGATCATGATATACCAATAGCCCAGAATAATCAAAAGAAAAAGACCGATGAGAAATGAAAGTCCGGCTCGAAAAGAATATTTTCTCCAAATCCATTTGAAAACAAGAAAAATGAGAGCGCTGGAAAAGAAGACGAGTCCGATTCGGAACAAAACACCGGGAATGCGCAAGTAGGACAAATTTTTGAAAAAAGGAAAATGAACGGTAAATCCGGCCAGGAACCAACTCAAAAGCAGGAGTTTTAGCGTGCGGGAAAAAATTCTTTTCCATGTGTGGAAATTATCGGTGGGTCGTTTATGGTAGGCCAACACGATGGAGGTTCCTACGATGAACAGAAAAAACGGAAAAACCCAATCGGTGAGGGTGACACCGAACCATTCGGCATGTTCAAAAGGAGGATAGATGGCCGACCATGTGCCGGGATTATTCACCAGAATCATCAGTGCAATGGTGGCACCGCGAAAAACATCAACGGCAAGGATTCTTTTTTTGGGCATAATGCGTTTTGCCGAAATTTTATCAAAGTTTATAAAAATCGGTTGAAAACCAAAATTTTAGATGTTAAAATTTATTGCGCCGGCGGGAGTTGTGTTTATAGAATTTAAATGTAGATTTAGATCAATTAACCGTCATAGTGGAATCTACATTGAATGATGATGCATTTTTGGTCAATACCTTTTTTCCCAGTGATTGTATAAACCAATCTATGTTCGCCGGTTATTCTTCTGGACCAATATCCTTTTAACTCATATTTGAGTGGTTCGGGTTTGCCTAATCCTTTAAAAGGATTTTGTCTAATGGAATCAATTAGCGTTTTTATTTTTAAAGCTACATCTTTGTCAGTATCCAACCAGTAAGTAAAATCTTCCCAAGCATTTTTGGTGAAATAAATATCCACAATAAGTGTTTTTGATTAGTGGTTTTCAGGTTTGTTTTCGTCCCACTGAATGAGTTCTCCTTTTTTTATTTGTTCAACGGAATCTCTTAGCCTCCTTATATTGGCTTTTGTTGAAAGAAGGTGTTCTGTTTCTTTCAATGCATTGTATTCTTTGATGGACATGATAACGATGGCGTCATCTTCATGTCCTCTCGGGACGATTATTATTTCCATGGACCGAGAAACATTATCAAAATATTTTTTCATGTTCTTTCGTAGATTTGAAACAGATATAACTTTCATGAGTTTACATTTAAATGTACATACAAATGTACAAATATTATTCTAAATTATCAAATTTTTATTGCGCCGGCGGGCGAAGTGTTATCCTTGCGAAGGCGAAAAGCTCATTTTTGTTTGCCGGAGGAGGCTCCGAGCGAAGACGAGGAGACCCCGCACGGCAACATACAAAAATGCTTTGAGCCGAGCAAGATTTAAACGGAGCACGCCAAATGGCGCCCTGAAAGATTTTATCCTTTAAGATGAACTTATTTATTAACTTTGTATAAAAACAAATCTATTATGGGAACAGGATTTTTTCGTACACAAGATTTTAAAAATGAACCGGTACTTTCCTATAAGCCCGGATCACCGGAAAGGGAAGAGGTGTTGAAAACTTACAAAGAGTTATGGAATAAGAAAATTGAAGTTCCGCTTTATATTGGCAATCAAAAAATATTCACAGGGAAAACCAAAGAAATCAGACCTCCTCATGAGCATCAGCATGTGGTGGGTGTTTTTCACACGGCCGACAAGGAGCATGTTGAACAAGCTATAAATGCCGCATTGAAAGCAAGAAAGGAATGGGCGGCCATGCCTTGGGAGGAAAGAGTTTCCATTTTCTTGAAAGCCGCAGATTTGATTAGTGGCCCGTATCGTGCGACCATGAATGCGGCAACTATGATTGGTCAATCCAAAACCATTTTTCAAGCGGAAATTGATGCGGTTGCCGAATTGGCGGATTTTTGGCGTTTCAATGCGGAATATTTACAAAGAATTTATAAGGAACAACCCGAGTCTGTGGATGGCGTTTGGAATAGAATGGAATACAGGCCTTTGGAAGGCTTTGTTTATGCGGTTACGCCTTTCAATTTCACTTCTATTGCCGGAAATTTG
>JALVDN010000244.1 GCA_027008965.1 Flavobacteriales bacterium
ATCCATATCCGGCGTAGGCAATATTCCCCGAAGGGTTCAGATTGACTCCCGCATTATGTTGAAAACCCGAAATGCCTGAAGCCAGATAAGGTGTACTCAAAATAGTTTTAGGCCGTTTATAAGGATTGAGCGGAATAAAATTGTATTCCAATAAAAAATTAACCTGGGTTGTGGCCATTTGTGCGCTCCAATTTCTTAATTTTCTACCTGTATTCAAAGCTTTACTGTCATAAATATTTGTGCGTGTGTACAATACTTCCGCCCGGATGCTCATCCAAGGGTTGAAGTTGCGCTTATAATAGAGTGACCCGTACCACCCTTCGGGGGTATATATTTTTTCTTCTCCAATGTCTCCCATAAACGAATTCCCTCCTCCAAAAAATCCAAACTCATTGAGTTGTGCTTGCATCAAGGAAAAACCCGAAAAAACTATAAGAATTTTAATATAAACATTCATTCACTTACAACCCTGAATTAACAAATAATTGCAAATATAGGAATATTGCACTTACTTTAAACGTTTTTTATACATTTCTATTGTCATGCCCCCAGAATAATTTTTGTCTTAAGGTCCTGAAAAAGGTGTAACCTTCTATTTGGATAAAATTCATTGTGAATGGCGATTTCTTTAATTTTATTTTTGTTCCGAAGGGAAGCGAATGAACTCTTGAATCCAATGTTAATATAAATTCTTTTCCCCTGCCTTCGGGTTTCAGCCATATTTCGCTTTCATCGGGAATAACGAGCGGCCTGAAAGTCAGTTGATGCGGTGCAATGGAATTGATGATAAAATTGCGGGATGTGGGTGTCAAAATGGGTCCGTTACAACTCAAATTATAAGCCGTGGATCCGGTGGGGGTGGAGATAATCAATCCATCGGCCCAAAAATTACCCAAAAACTCATTATCAATCATCACTTCCACATTGATCATGGATATATTGATGTTTTTATTCAAAGTCACTTCATTCAGTGCAAAATTCAGTTCACCTGGGAAAGGTTTATTGTCTCTCCAAACCGATAAAAGGGAGCGGGATTGAATGCTGAAATCGCCACGTATATATTTTTCAATGGCCGAAACGCCGTTCTCTTTGGGAACATTGGCCAAAAAACCGAGCCTTCCTGCATTTATTCCCAAAATAGGAACACCTTTATCCCTGATAACCGTTGCCGCCCGGAGGATGGTACCGTCTCCGCCATAGGTTATAAAAAGTTCCAAATCATCAGGCAAATCTTCATAATTGGAGTATGTTTCTCTAGGGCTATCGGAGGGGACTTTGGTTTTGAAAAAATCATAGTTTACTTCTTCTACAAGGATTTTATAGCCGTTTTTTTCCAATAATCTGATGACCGGAAAAAGATAGGAGTAATCCTTATTATGTGTCCGGGTGTAAATGGCAATTTTTTTCATTTGTAAAGATATTTAATAATAGCCCGGGGAACCAATAAATCCGCCTTGCCTCCGTTTCTCAAAATATCCCTGACAATACTGGAACTGATGTGTGATGTTTCAATACCGGTGAGAAAAAATACGGTATCCACATCACCGATTTTACGATTGGTTTGCGCAATGGCTTTTTCAAACTCAAAATCTTGCGGGTTTCTCAATCCTCTCAATATAAGGGGAATATTGTTTTTTTTACAAAAATCCACGGTGAGACCTGTGTATGCCGTTACTTCAATACGAGGTTCGTTTTTATACACTTCACGGATCATTTTCATTCTGGTTTCCACATCAAACATATAGGTTTTATCAACATTTACCCCAACGGCAATAACAATTTTATCAAACAAAGGCAAAGCCCGGTCTATCACGTCGGTATGTCCCAAAGTGATGGGATCAAAAGAGCCCGGGAAAACCGCTTTTTTTATCATTGTAAATCGTTTTTTTCCGGTTTAAAGATATAAAAAAGAAAAGACCTGTTGAGTGACAGGTCTTTTCTAGGCATTCTGGTGTTAAATTTTATTACTGTATAAGAATAATTTCAACTCTTCTGTTTTTGGCTCTTCCGGCGGCAGTACGGTTGCTGGCCACAGGTTTGCTTTCACCGTAACCTACGGCTTCAAGTCTGTCTGAAGTGATTCCGTGTTGAATCAAATAGTCCCTTACGGCATTGGCTCTTCTTTCGGAAAGTTTTTGGTTGTATTCTGCCGAACCTTGACTGTCCGTATGACCTTCTATTCTAAATCTGGATGCAGGATATTTTTTCATAATAACTACGATGGCATCCAAAATCGGATAAGTTTTCTTAGTGAATTCAGCACTGTTTGTTTTGAAGTAAATAACTTTGGCGTATTCTTTTAATTTGGCTTGTTCTTCTTTGGTGATTTTGGGGCATCCCTTGTTGTCTTTAGGTCCGGCTACTTCAGGGCATAAGTCGTCTTTATCCACTACGCCGTCGCCATCCGTGTCGGGCCAAGGACATCCTTTATTGGCGGCAGGTCCGGCCACTTTGGGGCAATCATCTTCATTGTCCACCACACCGTCGCCATCCGTGTCGGGACATCCGGCAAATTTAGCCAATCCCGGCGTGTCAGGACATTTATCATTGGGATCAATTACACCG
>JALVDN010000245.1 GCA_027008965.1 Flavobacteriales bacterium
GTACAAAAATCGGTTGAGGCATTCAAGGAATGGAGAAAAGTTCCTGCTCCGGTGCGTGCGGAAGTGGTGCGTCAAATCGGTTTGAAATTGAGAGAATATAAAGATGATTTGGGAGCGTTGGTGACCTATGAGATGGGAAAAATTTTGGTAGAAGGAAAAGGCGAGGTGCAAGAAATGATTGATATTTGTGATTTTGCAGTAGGACAAGCTCGAACAATGAATGGAATCAATTTACAATCCGAGCGTCCTGAACACCGTTTGTTTGAGCAATATCAGCCCTTGGGCCCAGTGGGAATTATCACATCCTTCAATTTTCCTGTGGCCGTATGGGCTTGGAATGCCGCTTTGGCCATCACGGCCGGGGATACGGTGATTTGGAAACCGTCTTCCAAAACACCCCTTACCGCGGTGGCTACACACAACATCATTCAGGATGTTTTAAAAGCAAACGATGTTCCGGAAGGCGTATTCAATTTAGTGGTGGCGCGCTCCTCCGTGATGGGAGATAATTTCCTGTCGGACAAACGCATTCCGCTTATTTCCATGACCGGGTCCATTGCCACCGGACGGCACGTGGCCCAAGTGGTTAGTAAACGTTTCGGTAAAACCATTTTGGAATTGGGAGGCAACAACGCCGTCATCATCACTCCGAGTGCCAATATGAATTTGGCGTTGATGTCCACCGTTTTCGGAACTGTGGGTACGGCCGGACAAAGATGTACGTCCACACGCCGCATCATTTTGCACGAAAGCATCTATGACGAGTTCAAGCAAAAAATGATCAATGCCTATGAAAAAATCAAAAACCGCATAGGTAATCCGTTGGATAGTGATACTTTGGTAGGTCCGCTGATTGACAAATACGCCGTGGCCGCCTTCAAGCACGCCCAAGAACAAGTGGAAAAAGAAGGCGGTAAAGTGATTTACGGCGGCGAAGTATTGGAAGGACCCGGATTTGAAACCGGCTTGTATGTGGTTCCGGCCATTGCCGAAGCCGAAAATCATTTTGAAATCGTACAGGAAGAAACCTTTGCCCCCATCGTTTATTTGATCAAATACTCCGGCGATGTAGAAAATGCCATTGCCATCAACAATGATGTGCCGCAAGGTTTATCGTCTGCCATCTTCACCGAAAATCTGCGTGAAGCCGAATTGTTTGTTTCGGCCGTGGGTTCCGACTGTGGAATAGCCAATGTGAATACCGGTACATCGGGAGCCGAAATAGGCGGGGCTTTCGGTGGTGAAAAAGAAACCGGCGGTGGACGCGAGAGTGGTTCGGATGCTTGGAAAGCCTACATGCGCCGTCAAACCTCCACGGTGAACTACAGCAAGGATTTACCCTTGGCACAAGGCATCAAGTTTGATTTGGATTGACATGTATAAAAACAAAACCCAACGATCCCGGCATGCATGTGCCGGGATTTTTTTATATGGTAAATATTTATTTTCTGGGCGCCATTTGGCGTGCTCCGTTTAAATCTTTTTCGGCTCAGCCTGCGGATGTAATATTGGCCTGCGGGGTCTCCCGGCATTCGCCGGCGAGCCTCCTCGGCAAAACATCCGCTCGGCTTCGCCTTCAAAAGGATACCACTTCGCCCGCCGGCGCGGAGATATCTTATCGCTTTGCTCCGTCGGTGTCTCCTGCCACCGACGGCTTCATAATTCAAGTACAACTTGTTGTGCGCAAAAAAGACTTCTCGCATTCGCTCGAAGTGACAGTATAATTAAAAAACTTCCGGCGAAGAGACAAGCCTTGGCGCAGGCTCTCCCGCCGCAAGAGATGTGACGACTTTGTCCGGCTCACCGATTATCTGAGGAGACAAGAGTCGCCGAGCGAAGCGAGGCGGCATACAGGCTCCGAAGCCTGCGACATGAAACGTCCGAAGGGCGGTTCATGGAGCTTTTAGCTGAAACCGGCACCGTCCGGGTTCAGCGAGTGCGCAGCAAGACAAGGCGGTGTTTGGAATACAGGCCGGCATCCGCCGAAGGCTTGCGAGCATGCGAGGGAAAACAAGCGCGGCATTTGCGTTTGGGTATCAGGGAAGCGCCGGTTTCCCGAGCCCGCCGACAAGACCGCAGGGCTTGGAGGCGTCACGAAGCAAGACGCGTGCCCGAGCGATAGCGGAGGCGGGCCGGCTTGCGGAGTCACGGAGGGAGACAAAGACGTGGCTTCGGGGTTTGGATAAGAGGAAGTCTTTGGCTCCCGGAGGTGCGGAGTGAAACGCCTGCAGGGCGGTTCACGGATCCGGCGGCAAGACCGAAGGGCTTGCCGGGTTAAAACATCCGAATTTAGAAAGGTCCTGCATTGTTATTCATGAAAGATGATAAATTTTTGTATCTTTGCAACATAAATCACTTCCCGGTTGCGGGTAAGTGGTTTCTTTTTTTAAAAGCTGAAAGTTATGTCAAAACCGGTATATTATTCCAAAGAAGGATTGCAAAAAATAAAGGACGAGTTGGAAAAACTTTTGAAGGAGAAGCCCAAGGTGGCTCAACGGATTGCCGAAGCCCGGGAATTAGGAGATTTATCTGAAAATTCGGAATATCATGCGGCGCGTGAAG
>JALVDN010000246.1 GCA_027008965.1 Flavobacteriales bacterium
AAATATTTAAACCTGCTCATAGAGGAAATTTCAGTAAATTTGTCTAGTCAAAAACCATGCAAAAAGACATTACATATCATATCGCTTATTGGATAACAGCTTTATTGCCTGTTATACTTGGATTTGGAATAACAATACTAATCTTGTATTTTTTAAAAAATAAACATCGAGAGGATGACGAAAATAAGACTCACTAAAATTTTTCATTTTGAAACCGGTCATGCATTGGCTGGTTATGACGGTAAATGCCGTAATGTCCATGGTCACAGTTACCGGCTGGAGGTGACCGTTATTGGAGAACCCATTGAAGATCCCACCCATGTTAAATATGGTATGGTGATAGATTTCGGGGATTTGAAAAAAATTGTTAAAGAACACGTGGTTGATTTATATGACCATGCATTGCTGCTCAACAAAAACGGTGCTTATAGAGAAATAGGCGAATATCTTGAGAAGAAAGGACATAAAATTTTATTGGTGGATTTTCAACCTACCGGAGAAATGATGCTTTTGGATATAGCAGAAAGAATTAAACCGCATCTTCCGGGGAACATCAAATTACATCGTTTGAAACTATATGAAACCGGCACTTCCTATGCCGAATGGTATGCAGATGACCAAGACTGATTTGAATATACAACTTCCCGAGGGGAAAAAACTTTATTTTGTTTCGGACGCTCACTTGGGATTTCCAAACGAAACCGAAAGCAGAAAACGGGAGAAATTACTTGTTGAGTGGCTTGAAACCATCGAAAAAAATGCCGCTCATGTTTTTTTATTGGGTGATATGTTTGATTTTTGGTTTGACTACAAACATGCTGCCCCCCGCAATCATATACGCCTGCTCGGAAAATTGGCTGATATGACGGATAATGGAATTCAAATTCATTATTTTTTCGGGAATCATGATATGTGGCTCAACGATTATTTCAAAAAGGAATTAGGAATTAAACTACACCCCGACGATCTCAAAATATCTGTAAATCATACCTTATATATATATATGGCACATGGTGACGGATTGGGTCCGGGCGATCCGATGTATAAATTTCTAAAAAAAATATTCAGAAATCCCGTTGCAAAGTTTCTTTACAAGTGGATTCATCCCGATATAGGTATTCCGTTGGCCCGGTGGTTTTCCAAAACAAGCAGAAATAGTTCATCAGGGTCTACTACTGATTTTCTTGGTGAAGACAAAGAACATCTGATCATTCACAGCAAAGAAATTGCCCAGAAATACGGAGCTTTTGATTATTATATCTACGGTCACAGACATCACATGGTGACCTATCCCATACCTGGATACGGAATCTATATAAACACCGGTGATTGGTTAAACCATTTCAGTTATGCGGTTTGTGACGGAAAAAACATAACTTTGAAACAATTTAAGGGCCGATCAAAGCCATGAAAACCTTTTTGATAGAAAACCGGGCGGATTATTCAAAATATCAATTCAATTATAATTTATTTTGTATTCAAGAGACTGTAGAAGAAATACCGGAAATATATGATTCGGGCTACCTCCCCTACTCCGATCATCAGGTTCTTCAACACCTTGAAAAACCCGTATTTTATATGGCCCGCAGTGTTCGTATCCGGCTGGAAAATTTTAATTTAACCTCCGAAAATAAAAGAATTCGAAAAAGGATTGGGTCTGTTTTGAAACCTTCTGTTTCAATTTTAAACAAAACCGATTTATCCAAAAAGGAAATACTTGATTTTGCTTATGCCTACGCACAGAAACGAATGAAGGGTGCCATGCCTTATGAAAGATTGGAATTTATTTGGAACCACCCGCTTTTGAATAAAGTTTACCGCTTTGATAATCAAGACGATACTATAGCCTATGTTTGGACAAATGAACACCGGGACATGATTCATTATTGGTTTTCGTTTTATGACTTGAAATATTTTCAATTGGGTTTGGGAAAATGGATTATGGAACAGGTGATATCACTGGCCAAGGAAATGGGGAAAAAATATATTTACTTAGGAACTTGTTACGGACAAAAATCAGCTTATAAAATTAGAGACTTCAGAGGAATTGAGTTTTTTGACGGAAATACTTGGTCAACCGATATAAAAAAACTAAAAACCAAATGTAAACAGGATGAAAACGGTAAAATGGATAAGCATGATTTTGAATTCTTAAGATAAAATTAATGTATGTTGTTACACGATTGATTAATATGAACAAAAAAATATACCGATGGAAATCTATTACATCATTGTAGGCATCCTTATTTTCCTTGCTATTGTAGATTTGGTAGTAGGCGTTAGTAATGATGCCGTTAATTTCCTCAATTCCGCCATTGGCTCCAAGGCGGTTTCTTTCAAAAAAATTCTCATCGTTGCCAGTATCGGTGTATTTCTGGGGGCGGTTTTTTCAAGCGGTATGATGGAAGTGGCAAGAAAGGGAATTTTTCATCCCGAAATGTTTAACCTGCATGAAATCCTTATCATTTTCATATCGGTAATGTTGACAGATATTATCCTGCTGGATACTTTTAACCGGTTGGGATTGCCCACTTCCACCACCGTTTCCATTGTATTTGAA
>JALVDN010000247.1 GCA_027008965.1 Flavobacteriales bacterium
TGGAGAGTGGTTTAAAAGGGCAATTTTTTGTAAGTTTTTGAAAGTCAATACGTTACACGGATGGACTTCAAAATAAGTCGGTGTTAAAAATCTTAAAGAAATGTTAAAATTGAAAAGTTTTCAATTTTTTAAAACTACGACTGAAAGGCTATGTCAATGATCTATTGCGGTTTTCTCAAACAAATATAGGGCAAAAATTTTTTTCATGCAAATTTTTTTTGGTTTTTTTGCAGATTTAGATGCCACAATGAAGTTTTAACATTTGAAAACGGTGTGTATGGCGTGAAAATAGCATTGAAATGAATGGTATTTTCACCTCAAATCATTTTGTCTCTTCGAGCGAATGCGAGAAGTCTTTATTCATATACAAAATGCATGAGATTTCTCAGTCGTTCCCTTCGGGAACTCCTTCGAAATGACATGTGAAATCCTAATAAAATCAGTAGCACCATGTCATTCCGAGCGAGTTCCGGCGCATGCCGGAGCGACGAGGAATCTCATTCTTTTATGTAAATAGAGATTTCTCAGTCGTTCTCTTCGGGAACTCCTTCGAAATGACAGCGTTTTTCAACTTAAAACATTGAAGGAGACGTATCATTTTTACGAACAACGTAAGGATAAATCTCCATTCAATTATACCTCATCATTTAAGAATCTCCAAGTCGGATTAAATTTATTTATCAAGGCTTCTTTTTTCTCTCGACGGTATTTTTTAATTTGGTTTTCTCTATCAATAGCTGTTTCAATATTGCTATAATGTTCGTAATATATCAAATATTTTACCTTGTACTTTGCCGTAAATGCCTTTGAAAAAGGTTCAGGATTGTTGTGAAAAGATAAACGTTGTTTTAAATCGTTTGTTACACCAACATAGAGCACTGTTTTAGCTTTATTGGTCAATATATACACGTAATAATTGTGTTTTGCTTGGATTTTCATTTTTATAAATGTACAAAATTTATAAATTGAGGTTTGTTTGAGATTTCTCAGTCGCTCGCACCTCGCTCCTTCGAAATGACAACGCTGAAAACACAATGAAATCCGTAGCACCTTGTCATTCCGAGTGAGTTCCGGCGCATGCCGGAGCGACGAGGAATCTCATTCTTTTATGTAAATAGAGATTTCTCAGTCGTTCACTTCGTTTACTCCTTCGAAATGACATGTGAAATCCTAATAAAATCAGTAGCACCATGTCATTCCGAGCGAGTTCCGGCGCATGCCGGAACGACGAGGAATCTCCGCGCCGGCGGGCGCAGTGTTATCCTTTTGAAGACCCGCCGGATTTTTTGGCCACGGCGAGGAGGCTCCGAGCTATGACGAGGAGACCCCGCAGCCGTGCTTTGCCAAAAACCGAGCGGGGCGAAAAAGATTTAAACGGAGCACGCCATAAGGCGCCCTGAAAAAAATCATTATATAAATATAACTACTTTTTGCCCTAAATAGAAATCCAAATCAAATTCTTCTTCATCGGGGAGGAATATTTCCATTTGTTGAAGGTTATATTGGTCCAATGGGATGATCATGAGTTTATCGTTGACGGATTGTGTTTTTTGGATGTGTATGGTGAAGATGTTTTCCAATTCATCTATTTTTTCGGAGATTGTGGCGCCTAGAAAGACTGATTTTTGTATGCGGTATAAGCCGCGTTTTATTATTTCTTTGGCTATTTTGTTTCGGTATTTGTTTTCACTTATGTCGTAGAGTATCAAATAGGGTTTCATTGTTGATGTTTTTTATATAGGTTGCTATGGCTTGCATGTCGCGCCGGATGTGGTTTCGTGGAGTGGTGCGTTTTTGGTTCCACTTGATGGATGTTTTGTCCAAGAAGGTGAATAGATGTTCCAGGTATTTTTTTCGTATTTCGGTGTGAAGGCGGTTTTGAGGGTTTAGAATTTTTTCATTGCCGGAGAGGCTTTTGAGGAATTTGATGTTTTGAAATTCTATCCATGGTCTGTAGGGTTCAACCATGTCGTAGGTGAATGCGGGCCGGTTGTATTGATCGCGATGAAAAAATCCGATGTAGGGATCAAGACCGCTTTGAATTAAAGATTTGGTGACTTCATTATATAGCACTCCATAACCGTAGTTGAGTAAGATGTTCACCGGATCTTTGGCATTGGGGTAGTTTCTTGTTTGGAAGTTAAAGTTTTTGGGGAGGATCATGGCATATATTTCAAAGAAGGTTTTTCCGGCAAGAGCTTCGGCACTTCTTATGGTTTCGGGGGTTTGTGCCTGTTGGAGTTTTTGGTCAAAGGTTTTGATTTGTTCTGTTTTTGAAAGGATTTCCTGTTTGCGGGTTAGGCGCCTGATGTGTGTTATTCTTTCTTGGTTTTTTCTGCTTATGGCTTTTTTGATGATAATCCATTTGAGGGAACTGAAACTTAACAGGGTTTGTTTTTTTCGGATGATGGAGATGGAACCGTAGTTGGGTGACCAAATGAGTCCTTTGGTTTGTATGTTGTCTTCAAGAAAGATGGGGATGCCGGATTGAATGCAGTAGAGCATAACATCGGTGGAAATACGAACT
>JALVDN010000248.1 GCA_027008965.1 Flavobacteriales bacterium
GGGAATTTTTTGCTTGATTTTTTGAAGTAGTTCTTTGGTTCGCTTCTCCGAAACGCCGCGTCGCATGGATTTTAAAATCTCCTCATCAATGTGTTGGAGCGGCATGTCAAGATAATTACAAATGTTGGGCTCTTCGGCTATCACATCCAAAACATCTTCAGGAAATCCGGCGGGATACATATAATGCAACCTGATCCATTCTATGCCTTCCACACGAGCCAATTTTTTCAATAGTTCGGCCAATTTCCGTTCACCGTATAAATCCAATCCGTAGTAGGTCAAATCCTGTGCTATCAAAATGAGCTCCTTCACGCCTTTAGCGGCCAAATTCATTGCTTCTTCCACCAATTTTTCCATGGGTTGTGAGCGGTGACCTCCCCGGATAAGCGGAATGGCACAAAACGAACAAGCCCGGTCGCATCCTTCTGAAATTTTCAAATAAGCATAATGTTCAGGAGTGGCCAGAAGTCGTTCGCCAATGAGTTCTTTTCTATAATCCACCTTAAAATAATCCAGAATTTCTTTCAAATTCCGGTTGCCGAAATATGCATCGGCTTCGGGAATTTCTTCGGGGAGTTCTTTTTTATAACGCTCGCTCAAGCATCCGGTCACTACCACTTGCTCCACTTCACCCGCTTTTTTCAGTTCCACATACTCCAAAATGGTATCTATAGATTCTTGTTTGGCATCATGAATAAAACCGCAAGTGTTGATAACCACGATGTCGGCCCGTTCTTCTTCGTGCGCCACGTCGTAATTTCCGGCTTTCAACTGGGCGGACAGGACTTCGCTGTCATATAAATTTTTGGAGCATCCCATGGTGATGATGCTCACTTTCTTTTTGGGCTTTTGCCGCATGCTATGAATTTTGGGTAAAAATAAGAGAAATAATCCTGAAAACCGGCTCGACCGGTTAATATGCAATCGGCATCAACAACATCAAAATCTCTTCGTTTTCGGCCATGCCGTCCAACGGATGGAACAATACCGCCCGCGTAGGCGTCGACATGGTGATTTCCAGTTCTTCGCTATCGGCATGGCTGATCATTTCCATCAAGGACTTGGCATTGAAACCGATGGTCATATCTTCGCCTTCATAGTTCACCGTCAGGTTTTCCACCGCTTCACTGTTCATATCTTCATTGCGGGCCAGAATTTGCAATTGTGACCCCTTAAAAACAAGCTTAACCAAATAGGTAGTTTGACTGGCGTAAATGGAAGTTCTCCGGAGTGCGTTTAAAAATTGCTCCCTGTTGACAATCAACTTGTTGGGGTTGTCCAACGGAATCACCTTGTCATATTCAGGGAATTTGGCGTTGATTAAAACCGTGGTTAATACCATGTTGTCAAATGCAAATTGCGCCAATCGGTCCGTAAAAGAAGCATCCACGGAAAATTCTTGTCCCGCCAGCAGGTTTTTCAATATTTGCAAAGGTTTTTTGGGCAGGATATATTCAAGCGGTTCTTCGGAAGCATAATCCAGCAGTGAATATTTCACCAATTTATGGGCGTCCGTAGCCACCAAATTGAGTGCATCGGGTTTGAAATGAAATAAAACGCCCGTCAAAGCCGGACGCATTTCGTCATTACTTGTAGCAAAAATGGTTTTATCAATGGCTTCCGCCAAAGGTGAAGCGTTCATCTCCCGCACAAACGGATCTTGAAGTTCGGGAGGCAAAGGAAAATGTTCACCGTTTTCATAGGGCAATGTATATTTCCCGTTTTCAGCAGTGATATGCACCGTATTGTTTTCAATGTGAAAAGTCAAAGGTTGTTCCGGCAGATTTTTCAATGTGTTGAGCAATTTATCGGCCGGAATCAAAAATTTCCCCGCCTCATGCACCTCCAAAGGAATGGTGGCTTGTAAAGTAGATTCACTGTCCGAGCCGTACACATGAAGTTTTCCCGGTTCAAAATCAAAAAGAAAATTATCCAGAACAGGATTGGTATTTTTGGATTGAATTACGTTTTTTACGGCTTGCAAATTTTTCAGCAAATCGGTTCTTGAGATGATAAATTCCATAGAACTTCGTGTTTGATACACAAATATACGATTTTTCAAAAGATTGAAAATAAATTTCGTTTCATGTTACTTTTGATTTCATTTTTAACTAATTTTATTTTTGTTGGGCGCCTGCCCGCACGCATTCACACAAGCCACATCCTTTCGCATTCGCTCATGCTGTGGCGTGTTCATGCGCCGGGCACCGGGCTGTTCGCTTGAATTCGGCTCGGCGGTGGATGTGGTTTAAGCCGGCGCACCTTGTAGGTGCTCCGGCCTGCCCGTGCGTGGGCTTCCCGCTGTCAGCCTCCGCCGGGCGGAAAACCATCACCACCGCCTTCGCCTCATATCGCTTCCATCCCTGGCGCAATAGCTCGGGCGGCAAGCCGCCCTCAAATGATGAACATCGAACATTCGAACGCTGATTTTGGATTTTCATTCTACTACTGAAAATATTGAAGTGCCCTGTCATTCCGACGGAGCGACCAACGGGAGCGACGAGGAATCTCAATTTTTTATGT
>JALVDN010000249.1 GCA_027008965.1 Flavobacteriales bacterium
CACTTTAGGAGTCAACCTGCGAACGGTTTCCATATTATGCGAAATTACTTCGGGAGCGGCTTCAAGAATCATATCCAGCAAACGGGTTTCTCCTTTGAAATCGGGTATGAGGGTTTCCATGGTGATTCCGGGGTTTAAACCTCGTATTTGATGAATGGTTTCCACCCAGTGACCCGCTCCACCATCCTTTAAATCATCCCGGTCAACCGAGGTAATGACAGCATGTTTCACACCCATTTTCCGGATGCTTTCGGCCACTTTACGGGGTTCTTCAGGGTCGGGTGGAAGCGGGCGTCCTGTGGCAACATTACAAAATTTACAAGAGCGCGTACAAATATTTCCCAATATCATGAAAGTGGCCGTTCCCGCCACCCAGCACTCTCCCATATTAGGGCAACTTCCACTGGTGCAAATGGTGTGCAAACGGTTGGTGGTTACAATATTTCTTACTTTCCGGAAATTCTCACCCGATGGCAATTTAACCTTTAACCAATGCGGTTTTCTTTTTATGTTTGTATCACTCATAATTTTTTAGTTTTTCGGCCAACAATTTTTTGGCCCGCATCAATCTGATTTTTACATTACTGATGCTTTCGCCCGTTTCTTCGGCTATTTGTTTGTAGGGCATATCCTTGAAATAGCGCAATTCCAATATCTCGCGGTATTTAGGCTTCAAGGTTTTCATGGCTTCTTTGATTGCATTCAGTTTTTGTTCCAAAATGATGTGATCTTCTTCATCCGGTTCGCTTAAAATGAGTAATTCACCTTGATAGGTGTTTATATCCGTTGTTTTTTTCTTGCTTTCCTTTTTTCTACTGCGGTCAATATAGACATTTTTACTGATTTTAATCAACCAATTTTTGAAATTGTATCCCTCGTCAAAGGTATGTATTTTTTCAAAAGCTTTGGCAAAAGTTTCTATGGCAATATCTTCCGCTTCATTGGTATTATAAATAAGTGATTTTTGATATTTGAAAACATCATTCCAATAGGCATCAAAGAGTTTTTTGAATGCCATTTGATTGCCTTTTTTGGCTTCACGAATAAGTTTTTTTACATCCACTTGACAGGTTTTTTAATTTGAACTGATAGATAAACAATCATTTGAAATAATAATAAAACCGGTTCCAGGAATATAACGCTCCAAACCGGAATATAGTCTTGAAGTTTTTTTCCGCTTTGATAAACCATCCATGAAAATATAATCAACTTTAGCATTCCTCCCACAAGCGCCCATGCATATAATGGTGAAAACAAAAGGTAAATAAAACCTACCCAAAAAAATAATCCCGATGCGGAGTATATACCCAACAAAATTTTGTGTTTAGTTTTATAAAAACCACCCGTAAGATAATGTCTTCGCTTTTGTTCAAACCAGGCCTTCCATGTTTTTTTAGGCTCGGAAACAGTATGTGCTTCGGGATGCATACAAATGCCGGTATTTTGAGATGTGGCATTTTCATTTACAAACAAATCGTCGTCGCCCGAAAGGATTTGAAAATGGTTTTTAAAACCGTCATTTTCCAGAAAAAAAGATTTTAAATAAGCCAAATTTCTACCCACTCCCATATAGGGTAAACCTTTGAGAGCAAAAGAAAAATACATCATGGCTGTGTGTAGGGTTTCAAACCGGATGAGCAGGTTTAACAAAGATTTTTCTTTTTTGTATTTACCATAACCAAGCACAATCTTTTTCCCCTCATCAAAACCGGCGTTCATTCTTTGTGCCCAATGAGGTGAAACAGGAACACAATCCGCATCAGTCAAGAGTAAACGGTCGTTTTTGGTGCCCTTGATGCCTAGCGTGAGTGCATATTTTTTATTGCCCTTAAATGTCTTCCATTTACTAAAAGCCACATGGGTTATTTTGATTTTCCCCGGAAATTTATCTTCAAACTCTCTCAATACATCTTCCGTTTCATCATAAGATTGGTCATTGATCACAATGATTTCAAGTGCCGGATGTTTTTGTTTCAAAAAAAGCGGGAGGTTTTTCCTCAAATTTTCCGCTTCATTGTGTGCAGAGATAATAACCGACAAAGGTTGATCGGACAACCGGTCCATTGAGTGATGCCGGATAAAAGCATTGAAAAAATAAAAATAATAAAACAATAAAATAAAAATGGATGCAAAAAACATAATAACGGCCGTGATCATATCTCTTTGTTTTCAAAAACACTCAATCTGGTCTGGCCGTATTTTTTTGACCGGACAAAATGTGGATGCTTGGAAAAATCTTTGGTTTTATGATGTTCTAATACAAAGAGACCGTTTTCAGTCAACCAGTTGTTCTCAAAAATCATATCAATCAATTTGAACCAGTCCTTTTCATTCATTTGATAGGGTGGGTCGGCAAAAATGATATCAAATTGTTTATGGGCCGGAAAATTCAAAAATTGAAATACATCCGATTGTACGGTTTCAATGGGCATGTTTAGTTTTTGAGCCGTTTTTTTGATAAATGAAATACTTCCCGGATGTTTGTCCACCGCCACTATTTCAGGTGTTCCTCTTGAAG
>JALVDN010000250.1 GCA_027008965.1 Flavobacteriales bacterium
GAGATAGCAAAATTTTAAAGCTTTGAAAATGACAGAAAATATAAACTGATGTAGCCTTGTAAAAAAAAAGACTGCCTAAATATACTTTTTAGACAGCCTCGGAGCCGGAGGCGAGACAAAAACCTTGCTTGGAATAAGGCTTGGAGAGGTTTGAAAGCTCGCCGGAGAGCAGGCAAGACGCCACGGCGAACCGGCGGGTTGTGAGCCGTTGGCGGCTTGACGCTTTTTAATAAAATAAATTATGGTTTAGGACTTGTAATTTTTCAGCATTTCTATCAAATCCAACGGACTGAGCGAAAAATCATTGAAATCCCGCACATACATGTCAGCCAGTTTGCCGTGGACATATACGGCGGTCAGTGCGGTTTGAAAACCGTCCAAACGGTTTTGGGCCATGATGCCCGCCAAAATGCCTGTCAAAACATCACCCGAACCCGCTTTGGCCAAAGCCGGATTGCCGGTGGAGTTGAATACTATTATCTCACCATTTGTGATTAAACTATAAGCACCTTTTGCCACAACAATTCCGTTGATATCCGAGGCCAGTTGCTTGGCCTTTTCCCATTTTTCGAGGGTGTTTGAAAATGAACCTTTCAATCTTTTCAATTCACCTTCATGCGGGGTGAGAATGCTTTGCGGCGGAATGAGTGACAACCACTGCGGATTTTGAGCCAGTATATTCAATGCATCGGCGTCAATGATAACCGGTTTTTTCTGATTTTCCAGAAATTTTTTTATGGCTTGTTGGGTGCGCTGATGCGTTCCCATTCCGGGACCAATGGCTATGGACAAATTTTTGCCTTCCGGACGAATACCGGTCAGCATTTCTTCGTGTTCATCATATTGAACCATGATTTCGGGATGAGCGGTCTGAAACATTTTCACTAAACCTTTGGGAACATAAACACTAGTCCAACCTGCTCCCGAACGGAATGCCGCTATGGATGCCATCATCACGGCACCGGCTTTTCCCATACTTCCACCTATAATCATGGCATGTCCGTAGTCCCGTTTGGATGAAAATTTTTTTCTTGGAAAGGGGAATACCCCAATGTCAATTAAATAATAATAAGGTGTAGACGTTTCTTCTATGGCTTGAGAATCCAAGCCTATGTCCACTATTTCAAAACGGTTTATGTAGGGTTCGTTCTCTTTGAAAAAGAAAGATAATTTAGGGAATTGAAAAGTGAAAACCACATGGGATTGCACGATGGCATCTCCCGGTTGATTGAGTTGATCGGCATACATTCCCGACGGAACATCAATACTGATTTTTTTAGCCGTTGAAGCATTGATTTCCTCAATAGCTTCCCGTGCAATGCCTTGTGCAGGGCGGTTGAGACCAACACCAAAAATAGCATCTACTATAAAATCCGGATTAGGTTGTGATTGGCTTTTTTGATATTTGTCTACGGGAATTCCTAAATCTTTCAACTTTTGCAGGTTGACATGAAACTCTTCCGTGTGCTTGGATGAATATTCAACTATACTCACCCGGACGTTGTAATTTTTTTCATAGAGTTTTCGAGCCAAAACCAATCCGTCTCCCCCATTATTCCCTACTCCGGCATAAATGTGAATTTTTGCCAGTTTGGAAATTTCTTTTTCAACAAAAGGGAGCAAATTTTCCACGGCTCTTTCCATGAGTTCAAGGGAAGAAATGTTTTGTTTTTTTATAGTGAGCCGGTCGATGTTTTTGATTTGTTCAGCTGTAAAAATTTTTGTTAGCTTCATTTTAGGTTTTACCTTTGTGATGATAAGATAAGATTTTTTATGGAAAGAGAAGATAATGTTTCCCGTAAACCTTTGAAAATTGTTTTTTTCGGTACACCGGAATTTGCGGTGGCTTCATTGGATAAAATTTTACAATCGGGGCATGATGTGTCGGCCGTGGTCACCGCTCCTGACAAACCGGCAGGTAGAGGGAGGAAACTCCGCGAAAGCGATGTTAAGAAATATGCCCGTAATAAAGGCTTGAAAATTTTTCAACCCGAAGATTTGAAAGACCCGTCGTTTATTGAGGCTTTAAAAAACTTAAATCCGGATGTGGGAGTTGTTGTTGCTTTTAGAAAAATTCCGAAAGAGGTTTATACGATTCCAAGATTGGGAACTTTTAATTTGCATGCATCGCTTCTTCCGGATTACCGGGGTGCGGCACCTATCAACCATGTCATCATCAATGGAGAAAAAAAGACCGGTGTAACCACTTTCTTCATTAATGACCGTATTGACAGCGGAGAAATTATCATACAAGAAGAAATTACCATTGAAAAAGATGAAACCGCCGGAAGTCTTCATGATAAATTAAAATATTTGGGTGCCGAAGTAGTTGTGAAGACCTTAAAAAAATTATCACGGGGAAATGTAGAAACCATTCAACAAGATCCCATCCGATTTATTCACAAAGCCCCCAAATTGAATAAAGATAATACCCGAATAAATTGGGATGAAAACGGCGAAAAAATTGAAAGATTTATAAGGGGATTATCACCCTATCCGGGTGCATGGTCATGGTA
>JALVDN010000251.1 GCA_027008965.1 Flavobacteriales bacterium
TGCAGTTTGAAAACCGTTATCTATAGCCATCAGCATAGACATCATGGCTACAACTGTTTTTCCACTTCCCACATCGCCTTGTAATAACCGGTTCATTTGCGCTCCCGACTTTACATCTTTTCGTATTTCTTTGATTACACGTTTTTGTGCTCCGGTCAATTCAAAATCCAAAATTTCATGATAGAATGTATTAAAATACGAGCCTATTTTTTCAAAAACATGACCTTTAATTTTGTTTTTTCGTAATCGGTTTTTATAAACATATTGCAATTGCAGATAAAATAATTCTTCGAATTTTAAACGGTATTGGGCTTGAGTAAGTTGATTTAAATCTTTCGGAAAATGAATGGTATACAAGGCTTGTGATCTATCTATTAATTTGTTTTTTTGAAGCAAATCTTCAGATAATGTTTCCGGAAAATTTCTGCCCACTTGTTTGAATAGTTCATAAACCAGTTTTTGCATCACTTTTTGGGTGATTCCTTTTTTGGTCAGTTTTTCGGTGGAAGGATAAACAGGCATCAACCCCAAATGACCTCTTTTCTTAAAAACTTCCGCTTTCTCAATTTCAGGGTGTGGCATACTGATTCTATCACCAAACCAATTGATTTTCCCGTAGATCACATATTCTTCGTTTTCTTTGATTTGACGCTTGACCCATTTATAGTTTTTGAACCAAACCAATTCCAATGTCCCGGATTCATCTTCAAACAGGGCGGTTAAGCGTTTTTTATTTCCCGTACCTTTTTCTTCAAATCCATAGATTTTGCCTTTCAGTTGCACTTCAGCCGATGCCATCATCAAATCCCGCACTTTATAAAACCGGCTCCTATCCACATAACGAAAAGGGAAAAAATGCAATAAATCGTTAAAGGTTAATAATTCCAATTCTTTGGCCAATAGCTCAGCACGTGCAGGCCCCACTCCGGGAAGAAATTTTAAAGGTGTATCAAGAGCCGGTGGATTATTCATTTCAACGGCGGATCAATATTTTTTTAACCCATTGATGGTTTGCTACTGAAATTTTTAAGAGATACATTCCTGTTTCCAACGCGGATACATCCAAATAGGAATTACCCGTTTCCATCCGGGAAATCAGTCTACCCGATAGGTCCGTTAAAAATATTTCTTCTATTGGGATAGCATCTTTCACTTCTATAATGATATATGTGGATGCCGGATTGGGATAAACCTTAATCATTTCAGCCAAGTCCTGTTCATCAATGCTTTGATTTGAACATTGGGTCATTTCATTGTCGGTGGAGGTGCGTATTTGAGGTAAATCGGCATACAATCTATCTCCCGGACATGTTGTATTTCCCCCGTCCCGGTGCCCTGAAATGGTATGCAATGTCAAACCTGACGAAGCATGATAAGCGGTTCCGAGCGGATCCAAATTTTTTTCGCAACACTTGAAAGCGGCGTATTCCGTCATTTTATCGTGCATCACCTGCGGAGGATCAAAACTTGAAAAAGTCCCTAAATAAGCCACACCGCATGTTTCGGAATTGTGTCCTGAAAAATGAGCTCCTTTCACGTCTTCGCCACGCCCCACATACATCAGGCCGTTTTGATCTATCAAATAATTATATCCTATATCGGCCCATCCTCGTGTATTGACATGATAATCCCAAATTTGACGCACTCTAGCCGCCCAGTCGGATTCATTATTGGGAGTAGCGGTATGATGAACTATCAAAAATTTCACATTGGTATAAACGGGGTTGGAGTTGGGTGGACACTGATTGTTGGGACACCATTGATCTCTAGTAACCACGGATGGATACGGACAATTACATGATTCGGTTGAGCGGGAAAAAGTTTTATTGGAACGATTCTCTACATCACTGTTTTTCTGCAAATAATCCGTAGAAAAAGGATAAAAAATCCGGGTATATATGGGAGGAATACGGGAAACATCATCTGAAAAGAAAATGATCATTTTTCCGTTGAGGTCTTTATTGGGTAAATCCACCCATCCGAACCATTTTCCGGGTTCGGGCATGTGTATATCCTTAGTAATGGAAAATAATTTACCTTCGGTGTCTTGGAAATAGATTTGAATAGGTATGTTTTGGTCGTAATCCACACGAATTTGCAGGTTTATGAACGGATTGTGCTGTTGGGGAACAAAATGTATTTCCGAAGAGATTACGGCTTGACCTTCAATGTTCCATTTCAAGGAAATGTTTTCTCCGTATTGTGCCTGCATCAAAGCCGGAAGCAGAAATAATATAATAGAAAAGAAACGAATCATCTTAAACGGACTTTATTCAAAAATACGAAAATATTCCTTGTCAGGAACTTATTTTAATAAGAATTTCTTATAAATCACTCCAGCAAAAAATTGTGCGGTAAAGAAAGCGGTAATATTAAGCACCAAAGATGTCCAACTAAAAGGTGTTTTAAAAAAAATTCTCCCCAAAATGATAAAAACTACCGGAATATGAACGGCCAGCATCCACTGACGTGAACGGAATTTTACCCTGGCTCTCCAAAACCCGAAT
>JALVDN010000252.1 GCA_027008965.1 Flavobacteriales bacterium
AAGCCCTTCACCCTCCGCTTCGCTCCGGGCTCCGGTCTTGTCGGCGGGCTCGGGAAACCGGCGCTTCCCTGATGCCCAAACGCAAACGCCACGCTTGTTTTCCCTCGCGTGCTCGCAAGCCTTCGGCGGACGCCTTGCGGTTTTCCACTAAACCGCCTTGTCTTGCTGCGCCATCTTCGGAGCCTGCATGCCGTCTTGCTTCGCTTGGCGGCCCTTGTCTCCTCAGCAGACCGGTGAGCCGGACAAAGCCGTCTCACCTCTTGCGGCGGGAGAGCCTGCGCCAAGGCTTGTCTCCCCGCCGGAAATTTTTATTAATCTGTCACTTCGAGCGCATGAGAGAAGTCTTTTTCTGCGCACAACAAGTTGTGCTTGAATAATGAAGCCGTCGGTGGCAGGAGACACCGACGGAGCGAGCCAAAAAATCAATGAGATTTCTCAGTCGTTCACTTCGTTCACTCCTTCGAAATGACAAGCTCTCCTACAATAAAATCAGTAGGACATTTAATCCAATTCTAAAATCTTACATCGTTAATCGAAGTTCGATATTCCCATCAAGCGCCGGCGGGCGCAGTGATATCCTTTTGAAGGCGAAGCCGAGCGGATGTGCGTTTGAGGAGGCTCCGAGCGTAGACGAGGAGACCCCGCAAAACGCTATACATTCCGCAGTCTGAGCCGAAAAAGATTTAAACGGAGCACGCCATAAGGCGCCCTGAAAAAATTCCAACTTATTAAACCCTGAAAATTGTTTATGCTGATTTGGAATAAATTTTGTTATATCTTTGAAAAAACCAACAGGCGAATATGAAATGGGAAATTGTAAAAATTCAACCGGTTGAAGCCCGAGAAAAAGTAAAAAAATTGCTGGATGATTGTCAAGAAGAAGGTTTGACTCACTATCCGGTGGTTCAAAATAGTGTTTTCAGAGGGATGTTGCGTTGTGATGATTTGATCTATTATCCCGAAGAAACGCCTATCTCCGATCTTTTGCATATGGTGGAAAATTTCCATGTATCCGAACAAAAAGATTGGACGTCGTTATTTTCCATGTTTATTACAAACGAAACCAATGTCATCCCTTTTTTGAATGAAAACGGAGGATATGAGGGCCTGATTTTTTTGGAAGACATTTTGGAAGATTTGAGCGAAATCAAAGCTTTCACTATACAAGGAACGGTTATACGAGTAGAAAAAAACAAAGAGGATTTTTCCATTGCACAAATAGCGCAAATCATTCAAGCCACGGGAGGCAATTTATTGGGGGTATTGATTATTGATGAAACGCCTGAAGGAGTCATAGCCGATGTAAAAGTGGACCGGGGGGATATCAATGAGATTTTACAAAGTTTGCGACGCTACGATTATAAAATCATTTCCGAGCATAAAGAAGATTTGCACTTGCAAGAATTGAAAGAGCATGCGGCTTTTTTGAATAAATACCTTGAAATGGGCGAATAGTTATATCTTTGATTTATGGAAACAACAAGACAAAAACGAATAGCCAAAATCATCCAAAAAGATTTGGCCGAGATTTTACAAAGGAAAATCAAAGATGCAGGCATCAAAAATCTGTTGGTAAGCATCACTAAAACCTATGTGACTCCCGATCTCACATTAGCCAAGGTGTATGTAAGTGTTTTTCCTTCTGATATGGCTGATGCTTTTGTGGCGGAACTGAATCAACTTTCCAAATTAATAAAACACGAAGTGGCACAACGAGTGCGTCACCAACTACGAAAAATGCCCGATTTGAAATTTTTCAGGGATGATACGCTTGATTATATTGAGGATATTGAGAAGGCTTTGAAAGAAAAACCGGGGGATATTCAGGGAGACAATATTAAATAAAATACAAAGACGGGGTGAATGTAAGCCGTTTTATTGCCGCAAGATATTTATTCAAAGGAACCCGGTCGGGTTGGTCGGCGGTGAATGTGATAACGCTTATTTCGGGAATAGGAGTGATGCTTACTACGGCCGCCTTGTTCATCGTTTTGAGTGCTTTTTCGGGGCTTAAAACTTTCAACCTTCAATTGATTGATAAAACCGATCCCGATTTGCGTATTTTTCCGTCCAGCGGAAAAAGAATCTATATTTCGCCGGAAAAAATAAATCAACTCATTGAAATTCAAGGTGTTAAACTAATAGCGCCTGTCATCGAAGAAAAGGTTTTTGTCCGATATGGTGACAAACAAGCCATTGTATTATTGAGAGGAGTGGATGATCATTACAAGCAAATCATGCCTCCCGACTCGGTTCTTATTTCGGGTGAATGGTTTGATCTGTCCTTGCATGAAGTGGTGATTGGAAATTATTTAGCCAATAAATTATCGGTGGTTCCCGGCGATTTGAATACGCCCTTTATTTTGAGTGTTCCCAGGGTGAGTGGAAGGAAATGGACAACCGGAAATTTTCGCTCTATGAATACGGTGGTTAGCGGAATATATTTTACCACTTCGGATTTTGAAAAAAAATACATTTTCTCATCCCGGGCGCTAGTCTCAAAGTTG
>JALVDN010000253.1 GCA_027008965.1 Flavobacteriales bacterium
GGATGCACCGCCCTATTTTACCCCTAACGGTGACGGGATCCATGACTTGTGGCATGTTATAAATGTTGTTAACAGACCTGGAACCGAAGTGTTTATATACGATAGATATGGCCGGCTTATCAAAACCTTGCAATATAATGAAGAAGGTTGGAACGGATTATTTAACGGTTCTCCCTTGCCATCGGATGATTACTGGTTTTTGGTGAAAGTGCCCCCGGGAAGTGATAAAAAAATAGTAAGAGGACACTTCACATTGAAACGTTAGCCGATATAATTCCAAAAGCCTTTTTTCTTGAATAAGTCGGCTAATACAAGGGCTACGGTCCGGTTTTCAGGTGCGCTTAAGGATGGATCCGACTCCAATAAACGCTCTGCCGCCAATCTGGCCCGGAGTAAAATATGACGGTCTTTGAGCAGGTCTGCTATTTTAAATTTAATCAAACCGCTTTGTTGGGTTCCCAATATATCGCCGGGACCTCTCAGTTTCAAATCCACTTCGGCAATTTTGAATCCGTCTTGTGTGGAAACCATGGTTTGAATACGGGTTTTGGCATCATCGGTCAATTTGTAGTCGGTTATCAAAATACAATAGGATTCTTCGGCTCCACGGCCTACCCTGCCCCGCAATTGATGCAATTGGGACAATCCGAAACGATGAGCACTCTCAATGACCATAACCGTTGCGTTCGGGACATCCACTCCTACTTCTATCACTGTGGTTGAGACCAAAATATCCAGTTCACCATCCTTGAATTTTTTCATCACACGATTTTTATCTTCAGCGGGCATTTTTCCATAAACAATTCCTATTTTATAACCATCATGTAAAAACTCCTCTTTTATTTCTTCATATCCATCGGTGAGGTTCCTATAATCCAATGCTTCACTTTCTTCAATGAGTGGATATACAATATATGCTTGTCTTCCTTTATTTATCTGATTTCTAATGAAATGATACACTTTATTTTTCTCTTTTTCATATACATGCATGGTTTTTACGGGTTTTCTTCCGGGAGGAAGTTCGTCAATAATGGAAACATCCAAATCTCCATAGTGGGTCAAACTTAGCGTACGGGGAATGGGCGTGGCCGTCATGATGAGAATGTGCGGAGGAATATCGTTTTTTTTCCACATTTTGGCACGTTGAGCCACTCCGAAACGGTGTTGTTCATCAATAACGGCTAAACCCAGATTTTTAAATTTTACTTTATCCTCTAAGATGGCATGAGTCCCGATTAAAATATCGAGACTTCCATCTTCCAATGCTTGATGAATGATTTTTCTTTCTTTTTGCTTGGTTGAACCGGTTAACAATGACACATTTAAACCCAGTTTTTCAGCCCACCGGCTTATGGTTTTATAGTGTTGTGTTGCCAAAATTTCAGTTGGGGCCAACAATGCAGTTTGAAACCCGTTATCTATAGCCATTAGCATAGACATCATGGCTACAACTGTTTTCCCACTTCCCACATCGCCTTGTAATAACCGGTTCATCTGCGCTCCCGACTTTACATCTTTTCGTATTTCTTTGATGACGCGTTTTTGTGCGCCGGTCAATTCAAAATCCAAAACTTCATGATAGAAAGTATTAAAATACGGGCCTATATTTTCAAAAATATGACCTTTGATTTTTTTTTTGCGCAACCGGTTTTTATAAACGTATTGAAGTTGAAGATAAAATAATTCTTCGAATTTTAAACGATATTGAGCTTGCGCGAGTTGATTTAAATCTTTCGGGAAATGAATAGCATAGAGAGCTTGAGATCTATCAATTAGTTTGTTTTGGTTTTTGAAATCTTCAGGCAAGGTTTCCGGAAAATTTCTACCCACTTGTTTGAATAGTTCATAAACCAGTTTTTGCATCACTTTTTGGGTGATTCCTTTCTTGGTCAATTTTTCGGTGGAAGGATAAATAGGCATCAATCCCAAGTGCCCTCTTTTCTTAAAAACTTCCGCTTTTTCAATTTCAGGGTGTGGCATACTGATTCTATCACCAAACCAATTGATTTTCCCGTAGATAACATATTCTTCGTTTTCTTTGATTTGGCTCTTAACCCATTTATAGTTTTTGAACCAAACCAATTCCAATATCCCGGTTTCATCTTCAAACAGGGCGGTTAAGCGTTTTTTATTTCCCGTACCTTTTTCTTCAAATCCATGTATTTGGCCTTTCAGTTGTACTTCAGCCGACGCCATCATCAAATCCCGCACTTTATAAAACCGGCTCCTATCCACATAGCGAAAAGGAAAAAAATGCAATAAATCGTTAAAGGTTAAAAGTTCCAATTCTTTGGCCAATAGCTCAGCACGTGCAGGCCCCACTCCGGGAAGAAATTTTAAAGGTGTATCAAGAGCCGGTGGATTATTCATTTCAACGGCGGATCAATATTTTTTTAACCACTTGACGGTTTGCAACTGAAATTTTTAAGAGATACATTCCTGTTTCCAACGCGGATACATCCAAATAGGCATTACCCGTTTCCAACCGGGAAATCAGTCTACCTGA
>JALVDN010000254.1 GCA_027008965.1 Flavobacteriales bacterium
CATTAAACTGAGTCAAATCACCGAAGGCGTAGATCAACATCAAATACATTCTCGTCATTTGATTATTTTGGAAGATCAAGCTGAAGCCACCATCGTTTGGAAAGACCTCTCGCAAGATCAGAGCGGACCGTTTTTAACGGATGTTTCTGAAATTTACATAAGCAACCACGCACAATTAAATTATTACAGATATCAACATTTGAACGACCAAACCGGATTGATCAACATGACTTACAGCCAAGCCGGAGAAAAATCGCAAATAAACGGATATATATTTGAATTCAACGGCGGCATGCTGCGAAACGAAGTTTACGCCCGCATGGCGGGAACCCAATCGGATGTGCATTGGCAAGGTTTCTACTTGCCGCACAACCGGCAACATTTTGATAACCGCATTTTCATTGAGCACGACACGGTAAATGCACAAAGTAACCAAGCCTTTAAAGGTATCATTGACGACGAAAGCACCGCCGTTTTCAACGGTTACATTTTAGTTAATCGCGGCGCACAGCAAACCAACGCCTATCAACAAAATTCAAATCTATTGTTGAGTCGCAAAGCCAAAGCATCGTCGCAACCTTTTCTTGAAATCTATGCCGATGATGTTTCCTGTAGTCACGGTTCAACCACCGGACAAGTCAATGACCAAGCCATGTTCTACCTGATGCAACGCGGGTTGAGTGAAAAACAAGCCCGCCGCATGCTTTTGAGCGCTTTTCTGGGTGACATCATCAATACCATTGAAAATGAAGAAATCAAAGAAAAAACCCAAAAATTGTCCGAAAAAAAACTGGACAACGAAAAACTGGAACCCGTTTTGGAAACCATTTAAAACCGAATCATGAGTAGCCTCAAAGAAAGAGAAAAACAATATTTGGAAGACCTGATGATGTTTGACGACTGGAGCGGAAAATATGATTACATCATGTCTTTGGGAAGTGAACTCCCCCAAATTCCCGAAGAAAATAAAAATGAACTTACCAAGGTGAAAGGATGTCAATCCGCCTCCTGGTTGGACGCCGAACTCAAAGAAGGTAAGCTCTACTATCGTGGCGACAGTGAAGCCATTTTGGGCAAAGGTGTGATATCCATGTTATTGAATATTGTCAACGGAGCCACACCCGAAGAAATTGCCAACTATGATTTTGACATAGTCAAAAAAATCCAATTGAGAGAACATCTTTCTCCCACCCGCCAAATGGGTTTGGACTCCGTTATGAAACGAATCAAGGAATTAGCGCAAAAATATGTCCAAAAAACAGAAAGCCATGAGTGAAGAAAAACCCAAAGTGACCAAAAAAGAAATAGAAGAAGCCATCATAGACACCTTGAAACGCATTTACGACCCCGAAATACCCGTCAATATTTATGATTTGGGCTTGATATATGATGTTAACGTGGATGACGAAGGCAATGCATTGATTATCATGACACTTACGGCTCCCAATTGTCCTGTGGCCGAATCGCTTCCGCAAGAAGTCAAAGAGCGCGTTTCACAAGTTTACGGCGTCAAACAAGCCGAAGTGGAACTCACCTTTGACCCGCCTTGGTCACAAGAATTCATCAGTGAAGAAGGCAAACTCATGCTCGGACTGCTCTAAAAAAAAGGCTTTTCTTAAAAACTTATTATCGTTTTATTTTTTTATTATATATTTGTTAATAGAAAACCTTTAAAAATTTTTGTTATGAGCAAATTCGATGAAGTTGTAAAAAAAGCCATGGATCAATTGGCCTCAGTCGGCATCAAAGCCGATGAACAACTCCTTAGATCCATTGTAAAATCTCAAGGACCTTCCGTTTATTTGCGTGATGCTTCTTTGGTATCATGCGGTGATGAAGCCGAATTAAAACGTGTGGAAGATAATTTCATCGTTAAAAAACTTGGCGTAACCGATGCTAAGAAAATTGCGGAAGTGTTGAAAAAAGCATGTGATAAGTTTTCATCCGTACGTCAAAAAATGCGCGTAGCATTTTATTATTTCATCGTCAAAGAGCTTGGCAAAGAATCCAAGTTTGTTTAAACACCCCGAAACGATTAAAAACTTTAAGCGAGCCTGCAATGAAGGTTCGCTTTTTTATTTTTCAGGGCGCCTATTGGCGTGCTCCGTTTAAATCTTGCTCGGCTCAAAGCATTTTTGTAAGTTGCCGTGCGGGGTCTCCTCGTCGTAGCTCGGAGCCTCCTCCGGCAAACAAAAATGAGCTTTTCGCCATCGCAAGGATAACACTTCGCCCGCCGGCGCGAAGATTCCTCGTCGCTTCGCTCCGCCGGAATGACAAAGTGGTACGGATTTTATGGGGATTCCAGCGTTGTCATTTCGTGGGAGTGAACGAAGTGAACGACTGAGAAATCTCTATCGACATAAAAAAATGAGATTCCTCGTCGCTCCCGTTGGTCGCTCCGTCGGAATGACAGGGCACTTCAATATTTTCAGTAGTAGAATGAAAATCCAAAATCAGCGTTCGAATGTTCGATGTTCATCATTTGAGGGCGGCT
>JALVDN010000255.1 GCA_027008965.1 Flavobacteriales bacterium
GAATTGAGTGAAGAAGATAAATTGGTTGTACACCGTGCAAGACGTGTTCAACGATTCTTATCACAACCTTTCCATGTGGCCGAACAATTTACCGGAATACCTGGTGTTTTGGTAGATATCAAAGACACCATCAAAGGTTTCAATATGATATTGGATGGTGAACTTGACCATCTTCCCGAAGCGGCCTTTAACTTGAAAGGTACGATTGAAGATGCCATTGAGGCCGGAGAAAAAATGTTGGCCGAAGCCCAAGCTTAAAAATTCGGTTATGAAAGTTGAAATTGTTTCACCCGAACAAAAATTGTTGGAAGCCGAAGTGGAAATGGTTGCCGCTCCCGGTGTGAACGGTGAGTTTGAGATGTTGGAAAACCATGCTCCCATTATCTCGTTGCTTCAAAAAGGATTTATCAGAATCAAAGGAAAGAATATTAAGATTGATGAAGATTTGGAAGAAAAATTTATTTTTGAAAAAGATCAAATCAAGCTGCCGGTAAATGGCGGTGCATTGGAAATGAAAAATAATCATGTGATTATTCTCGTGGAATAGCTCGTTTCATAGGGAATTCAAAAAGCCTTCCTGCAATATGCGGAAGGCTTTTTTATTAGATAAAGAAAAGTGTCTTACATTCGTTCGGGCACTTGAATGCCTAGCAATTCCAATCCGTTTTTGATGACTGTTCCGGTTAATTTTGAGAGGGCCAATCTGAATTTTTTTTGTCCGGGTGTTTCGGCTTGCAAAATAGATAAGGATTGGTAGAATGCGTTATACATTTTGACCAATTCATAAATATAATTGGCAATAATGGCCGGATTTTGCATTTGTGCGGCTTGTTCAATGATTTCCGGAAAACGTTCTAATTCCCGTGTGAGTTTCCTTTCTTTTTCATCCAGTTGGATAGCATCAAAATCCGGTGTAAAATCTCCGGCTTTACGCAAAATGGAACGGGTGCGTACATAGGCATATTGCAGGAAGGGCCCCGTATTTCCATTGAAGTCAATGGATTTGACGGGATCAAACAAGATTCCTTTTTTGGGATCCACTTTGAGGATGAAATATTTTAGTGCGGCTTGCCCGATAATTTTATAGAGCTTTTGTTTTTCTTGCTCGTCAAACCCTTCCAATTTACCCAGTTCTTCTGAAATTTTTTTGGCCGTCATTGTCATTTGGTCCATTAAATCATCTGCATCCACCACGGTTCCTTCACGTGATTTCATTTTGCCGTGCGGAAGTTCCACCATCCCATAGGAGAGATGATAGAGCCTGTCGGCCCATTCATAGCCTAATTTTTTAAGGATGAGGAAGAGCACCTTGAAATGATAATCCTGTTCGTTGCCTACCACATAAATGAGAGAATCAATATCAAAATCTTCAAAACGTTTGACGGCGGTCCCCAAATCCTGGGTGATGTAAACCGATGTTCCGTCCGAGCGGAGTACCAGCTTTTCATCCAAACCTTCGTCGGATAGATCAATCCAAACCGAACCGTCTTCTTTTCTGTAAAAAACGCCTTTTTGGAGGCCTTCTTCTATAATTTTTTTTCCCAGCAAATAAGTTTCGCTTTCAAAATATTCCACATCAAAATCCACTCCCAACTCCCGGTAGGTTTCTTTGAAACCTTCCAACACCCATTCATTCATCATTTTCCATAGTTTCATCACTTCTGGGTCTTTGGCTTCCCATTTGCGTAACATTTCACGGGCTTCTTGAAGAAGCGGAGCTTGATTTTTGGCTTCTTCTTCGGACAAGCCTTGTTTTTTTAGTTCTTCTACTTGTTTTTTGTAGTGTTTATCGAATTCCACATAATATTTCCCTACCAATTTATCACCTTTCATTCCGGAAGTTTCGGGAGTTTCTCCTTGACCGAATTTTTGCCAGGCCAGCATGGATTTGCATATGTGAATGCCCCGGTCGTTGATGATTTGCGTTTTGATGACGGGCTTGCCGGTGGCTTCAAATATTTTGGAAATGGAATAGCCCAACAGATTATTTCTGATATGACCCAAATGTAGCGGTTTGTTGGTGTTGGGTGAGGAATATTCCACCATGAGTTTTTTTCTATGAGGGTCGGGTTGTTGGATGCCGAAATTTTCTTGATTGTAATTTTGTTTGATAAATTCAATGAAATATTCGTCTTTCAGGTTGAGGTTTAAAAATCCGCCTATGACATTAAAGTCTTCAATAAAATCGTAATTTTTCAAGAGATTTTTACCCAGTTTTTCGGCAATTTCTTTGGGATTTTTTTTGAGTTCTTTGGCTAAGGGAAAAACCACAAAAGTATAATCGCCTTTGAATTCTTTTTTGGTGGGTTGGAGCTCAATTTTATCCGTTTTATAGTTGAAAAGTTCTTGGAGTGTTTTGCGAATGGCGGTTTTAATTTTTTCTTGCGTCATGGTTGGGTTTATGATTTGTGCAAAGTTAAGTTATTCACTTGAATATGTGTTTTCTGATTTGCGCCGGCGGGCGAAGTGTTATCCTTGCGATGGCGAAAAGCTC
>JALVDN010000256.1 GCA_027008965.1 Flavobacteriales bacterium
GGCGATTTCCCGTATTAAAGTGGTTTTACCGGTTCCGGCAAAGCCATTGAGGATAAAAACATCCTTGGATGGATTGTCCAAAAACTCCCGGATTTTTTCCAGGGCTTGCTGTTGTTGGGGGGTGGGATCGAAGGGCATAGGATATCAACTGAAATAATTAGGAAAATATAAGTTTTCTTTCAGTAGCGCATTGAGTTTGTCGAAATATTTGGTGTCTGAATTTAAGTATTCCGCACTTATTAACTGATCAAAAATTTTGATAATATTACCGGGTATTTTGTCAATCGCTTTTCCTTCGTGGGCATATTTATTTCTGAACTTATCCAAGAAATTGTTTCCTACATTATTCTTTTTTAAAATGTGTATTTGATAGCTTTGAAATAAATTACTTATTAGTTTGAAGAAATTATATAAAACTATTTTATTTTCTTGTGAAAAGTATTTGATGATGATATCCAGTTTGATTGAAAGATGATTGTTTTCATCATATTGAATATCACCAAAATGTTTCTTATAGATGTCTTCAATTAATATTTCCAAACTTTGTTGGAGGGTTAGAATAAAATCTTCGTTTCGGCCCAGTTTCAAATATTTATGTGCTTTGGCAAACATAATTCCCGAACGGAAGTAGTTTTTTTCATCGTCCACTTCTTTTTTCAATTCATTGAAATAAACGGGAGGAATTTTATCTGCAAAATTTTGAACAAGCGGGTATTTTTCTTTTATGGATTCCTTGAAAGATATAGTTTTTACAATGTTACGTTCGATATATGAAGCCATTAATAAGAAATTCAGTAATGGTTTTTTAAGCATTCCATATTCGTTTGCAATGGTTAAAGCGCTTGTATAGTATAGTTTATCAAACAAGACTTCCATGCTTTTCATGGCGAAAAGCCTGCGAAGTGAAGACTGATCTTTTTCAAATAACTGGTCTATTGTTACACCTTCTACGTTTCCAACATAATGTATAACAGAGTTAGGATGGATTGCTCCTATTAAAAGTTTTGCCGTTAGTTTTTGCTGTGGTGTTCCGCCAGCATCTAGAAAAATCCATCTGTTTTCGGAAGATAAAGCATGAAGTTTTTTAAAAATTTGTGCATAAAGCGGGAATAAAAGATTTTCGTTACTCGGATTAACATCTATTTTATGAAGGACAATTTGGTCTTCATCATATTGATAATCTCGAATAAGTATTTTTTTTACAAGCTCGGCAGCATAATATGTATCCTGAGTATTTTCTATTGATTGATCGGTAAAAAATAAATGTATTTCATCCGGCTTTTGTTCGTCAAGGTATTGTTTTAAAATATTCAAGTGAATTTTATCCTTGTAATCATTCCAATGATCCAAAACTTGTTTGGTTCTTTCCCGGAAATCATATTTGCGGTTATACAAAAAATCATTGTTGTCGCGTTTTTCTAAGTATAAATGTCGGTTGCCGATGTTATTAAACAGTAACTTGTTCATGGTCTTTTATTTTTAAGCATATAAATCCAGGGAATGTATTTGTTGAAGTAATGCGGCGGGTTTTAGGGAAAAAAGCGTCTCTTCTTTGATGTCTTAATAAATTATCAACCAAGAAATCCCATTCATCGTCATCATCATTATTTTTCGGAATAATATCCTTAGCCCACCGGCCGGTCATAAAGTTCCAACCGCTACCGGAAGCTATACGAATGATGATTTGATTTTCATCATTAAATTGGCCGTTTATTTCTTCCAGTGATTCAACAATTTGAGACCCCGATTCCATATTGGAAAAACGTTCGTCATCTAAATCATTTTTGAAATCTTCATATTCGAATTCAATTAGTTTTTTAAAATGCTTACGAACAAGATTTAACAGGTCCTCAGTATTTTTGAGGTTCAAAGCATTTTTTTTCCAAAACCGCTCATCTATTTTTATGCGGATTTCTCCGTTTGCTTCCACCACTTCTTTGGTTTGAGTTAAGGAATGTTTAATGTCCCATCTGTGTCGCAAGTAATCCAATGTTTGAAAATTCAGCACATATAATGCATCGATGTCCAATTCAACATCGGCGATTTGGATGAATTTAAAGATGTCGTTTTGGACAATCTCCCTTTTATTAGTTGTTTTTGAAACCAGTTGAGAAATTTTATTCTCAATACTACGTTCAAAATTTTTTAAAAGATCTTTCTTTCGTTTTTTGTTGTATTCAGTATTATAAGAAGTTATTAATTTTTTTAATTGATGAAGAAAATATTCTTTAAAATGTTGATCATTAAAAAGTAATTTGCGAATATATGCTGTTCGTATAGCTCCTTTGATTGTACTTCCCGGTATAATAGGATTTCCGGTCAGTTTATTGCGGATAAATTCGAAATAGTATTCCTTTTTGATTTCATTCACCGTTGGATCCACCGGTAAAGTTTCATAGCTCAATTGTTCCGCTTGGTTTATCCGGTCTTTGAGCATTGGAAGTTCTACAAAAATATTTTTCCCTTCCGAAA
>JALVDN010000257.1 GCA_027008965.1 Flavobacteriales bacterium
ACGCCTTACACCCCGTTTTCAAATGTTAAAACTGCATGGTGGCATCTAAATCCGCAAAAAAACCAAAAAAAATTTGCATGAAAAAAATTTTTGTCCTATATTTGTTTAAGAAAACCGCAATAGATCATTGACATACCGTCTCAGTCGTAGTGTTAAAAAATTGAAAACTTTTCAATTTTAACATTTCTTTAAGATTTTTAACACCGACTTATTTTGAAGTCCATCCGTGTAACGTATTGGCTTTCAAAAACTTACAAAAAACTGCCCTTTTAAACCACTCTCCACTACAACAAGGACTACGACTTAGCTGCTTTTATTTCGTCGCCGTGCACGTATAACGCTTTTAAACCACTCTCCACTACAACAAGGACTACGACTAAACATAGGCTTCGATGAAGAAAGCCTATTGTGTCTTTTAAACCACTCTCCACTACAACAAGGACTACGACTCTAAGCCTGATACAATTTTTACTGCATCAATTTCATCTTTTAAACCACTCTCCACTACAACAAGGACTACGACAATACCCACTTGTGGCTTACAAAAAAGAGAACGGCTTTTAAACCACTCTCCACTACAACAAGGACTACGACTTGTCAAAGTTATCTATTTCATTTCCGGCAAGCGCTTCTTTTAAACCACTCTCCACTACAACAAGGACTACGACAAGATGTACGAAGTGAAAAACGAGAACCCCGATGCCTTTTAAACCACTCTCCACTACAACAAGGACTACGACTGCCCAACATTTTTTTTTACAACAGCGTTGCCTGACCTTTTAAACCACTCTCCACTACAACAAGGACTACGACTCATTGACAAACTCTTGAAATTTTCCGGCTTTTTCTTCTTTTAAACCACTCTCCACTACAACAAGGACTACGACTCACCTTTTCTGATCTCTTCATGAAATTTTGCCATTCTTTTAAACCACTCTCCACTACAACAAGGACTACGACAATATCTTCGGTGCTTTGACCCAGAAATTTTTCACTTTTAAACCACTCTCCACTACAACAAGGACTACGACCCGGAAAAGGCGTCTGGCATTTTGAGTTTGATTTCAACTTTTAAACCACTCTCCACTACAACAAGGACTACGACTGTTTCGTAAACCTTCTCTCCTGTCAGTGTTCTTAACTTTTAAACCACTCTCCACTACAACAAGGACTACGACACAGACCTGTTCTAGGGTTCTTGACAATTTGTGACTTTTAAACCACTCTCCACTACAACAAGGACTACGACTTCTCCGTCTATTTCTAGTACATCCTCGCCATTGTACTTTTAAACCACTCTCCACTACAACAAGGACTACTGCGGGATTTTTTACTCTTTAGCATTTACGCTGTTTTTCTTTAAGAACACTCTGCTAGGGTTACAGGCCAAACCTTTATCTAAAAAAATTACGTTATCGTTCTATCCCGGCGAGTATTCAGGAGGATTGGTAACCGGAAAGATTGTTTTTTATTGCGGTTTTTATTTCATCTTTGTATCATTTCCCGAGGCGACCGGAGGGCGCCGAGGGAGCGGAGTGAAACGCCCGCAGGGCGGTTCACGGAGCCTGAAGCCCAAACAAGCGATAGCGCAGGTTGGGCGAAATACGGAGCAAGACTTTTATTCATAAAAGGCTTGCGGAGTGCGGAGGAAAACAAGCGTGGCCTTGCGCCCGTGAAAAAGGAAGCGCAGGTTTCCGGAGCCGCCGGAAAGCCCGCAGGGCTTGGAGGCGCCATGAAATAAAACTTCGCCCCGGTGTGCAGTTTTATAGCCTAATGTCCCGGGATTTCATTGCGATTTCCGGCTTATGCCGGTGTAGTTGAAAGGGGTGATTTTTTTCAGTTCGTCTTTGAGGCGGAGCGAAATGTCCAAACTGTCAATAAAGTTATGGATGATTTCCCGGGTGATTTTTTCTCCCGAACGGGCGAACTCCTTGAGTTTTTCATAGGGTTCCGGGAAGTTTTCACGTCTTAGAACGGTTTGAATGGCTTCGGCCACCACTTCCCAATGTGCTTCCAGGTCGTCGTGGATTTTTTGTTGATTGACCATGAGCTTGTCCAAGCCTTTTTGCAGCGATAACATGGCAATTCGTGTGTGGGCCAGCGGAACACCGATGTTTCTCAACACGGTGGAATCGGTCAAATCACGTTGCAGGCGAGAAACGGGAAGTTTGGACGAAAGATGCTCAAAAAGAGCATTGGCAAGTCCCAGATTTCCTTCGGCATTTTCAAAATCTATGGGATTGACTTTGTGGGGCATGGCGGAGGAGCCTACTTCACGGGAATTGATTTTTTGGTTGAAATAGTCCATGGAAATATAGGTCCACATGTCGCGGCACAGGTCCAAAAGAATGGTGTTGATTCGTTTGAAGGCATCGAAGAGGCCGGCCAAATGGTCGTAATGTTCTATTTGCGTAGTGGGAAAAGAATAATGCAGTCCCAGTTTTTTTTCAACGAATTGACGGGCAAAGGCCAACCAATCCATCTGCGGGAATGCCACTTGGTGGGCATTGAAATTTCCGGTTGCACCGCCGAATTTGGCCGGAACGGGTATTTGTTTTAATAGTTTCAGTTGTTGCCGGATGCGTTCGGCAAAAACTTGTATTTCTTTACCCAAACTTGTGGGTGATGCGGGTTGTCCGTGTGTGCGTGCAAGCATGGGAATGTCTTGCCACTGTGTGGCGTATGCATCCAGTTTATTCAATATCCCGTTTAAATCTTCCAAATAAACGGGCAAGTATTCTTTTAAGGACAAAGGAACGGCCGTGTTGTTGATATCTTGCGAGGTCAACGCGAAGTGAATCCATTCTTTATATTCTCCCAAGCCGTATTGCTCCCATTTTTGCTTGACAAAATATTCAACGGCCTTGACATCATGGTTGGTGGTTTTTTCTATTTCTTTCACCTGCACGGCGTCTTCCAAAGAAAAATCCCGGTATATCCGGCGAAGTTCATCAAAACGGTTTTTGTCCACCTTTTTAAGCGGGCCTATTCCTTCTTCGGCCAAAGCAATAAAATATTCAATTTCCACCCGGACACGGTATTTTATCAAGGCATATTCAGAGAAATACCCGGCTAATATTTCGGTTTTGGTGCGATAGCGTCCGTCTATGGGCGATATGGCTGTGAGCGGATGATATTTCATGAACCGGAATTTTTGGATTGTAAACGTTCTGAGGCGATATCCCGGAGTACTTTTTCAACGCCGGGTGTAGGATAATTTCCCGTGAAGCAAGCATCACAAAAGGATACTTTGGAGAAAATTTCTTTTAAGTCACCGGGGTCCAGATAGAATAATGCATCGGCACCGATGTATTCGCGGATTTGTTCAATATTTTTTTGATGCGCAATCAGTTCGGTTTCAATGCTCATATCAATGCCGTAAACACAAGGATATTTCACGGGCGGAGCGGCGGACACAAAGTAAATTTCACGTGCGCCCGCTTCACGTAAAAGTTTCACCAATCGCTTGGAAGTTGTCCCCCTGACGATGGAATCATCCACCACCACTATTTTTTTGCCTTCAATGGTTTTTTTGATGGGGTTGAGTTTTCGCTTGACTATTTCTTCGCGCTCATCTTGCGTGGGGGCAATGAAACTTCGTCCCAAATAATTACTTTTAACCAACCCGCGATAGTGTGGAATGCCTAATGCTTCCGCCAATCCCGATGCGGCAAAATAGCCGGAACTGGGCACATCAATGACAATATCGGGTTTTAAACCGCTTGTTTTGATTTTCCGGGCAATGATTTGTCCCATTCTGACGCGTTTTCCGGCCACAAGTTCGCCGTAGAATTGCGAATCTTCACGTGCAAAATAAATATACTCAAATACACAAAAATGTTGTTTTTTCTTATATCCTGTGGTAGTATGAACTTTTCCCGAATGGTCTATAAAAATGATTTCACCGGGTTCCAAATCTTTAATCACTTTATATCCCAGATGGTCAAAAGCCACATTTTCGGACGCAAAACCATAAACGGTTCCTTCATCCGTTTCCCTTTTTCCAAAAACCAACGGACGAATGCCGTGCGGGTCCATAAATGCCAAAAGTCCGTGGTTGGCGATGACAGCTATGACGGCATAAGCACCTTCCACTTTTTGTTGAGTAATCCGTACGGCATCAAAAATATCTTTTACATCTATGTTTTTTAGAGCTTTTTTTCGCAACTCGGCGGCAAAAGTATAGAGAATGACTTCCAAATCATTGGTGGAAGTGGGCATCACATGATATTCTTCATGCATGATTCGTGACATTTCCTTGAAATTGGTCACATTGCCGTTGTGAACCATGGCTATCCCGAAGGGATAGTTGGTGATGATGGGTTGAGCATTGGATAAATCATCCGTACCATGAGTAGTATAGCGCACATGGCCCACGCCCGTATTTCCTTTTAATCTTTTAAAATGTTTTTCAGAAAAAACTTCGCTTACCAAGCCTTTTCCTTTTTTGGTATGAAACATACCGTCAAAAGTGACCACACCGGCCGAGTCTTGTCCGCGATGCTGAAGGCTCAACAATCCGTATATCAGATCATGAACAACTTTTTTTCCCGGTGGACTCGTAAAACCAACTATACCACACATTGGATTATTTTATTTTGTTTTCTATCAATTTCAAAATTGTTTCAGGGTAAAGTTTGTGCTCCACCTGCAATCCCCGCTCTTCCACTTCTTTCAAAGAAGAAACACCCTGTAAATCTACCGGGGCTTGCGCAATGATTTTTCCCGTATCCACACCTTCATCAACATAATGAACGGTAATATACGTTTTATCCAACTTATTTTCAAACGCCCACTTATAAGCACCCAGTCCTTGATGTTTTCTTGTGTCGGCGGGATGAATATTGATGATTTTCCCTTGGTATTTCCTAACAAATGAAGGCGATAATATGCGCATAAATCCCGCTAAAACAAGTAAGTCAAAATCCACCTTTTCCAAAATGTCAGAAACTTTTTCAAAAAATTCCTCACGGGTCATTCCTTCGGGCGATAGTGATGCTACGGGGATATTATATTGCTTGGCTATTTCCAATCCGGGTGCACCGGCACGGTCGGAAAAAACCAGTACCACTTCGGCTTTGTCCTTCAAAATTCCTTGCCGGGTTTCTTCAATGATGCGTTGCATATTGGAGCCTCTTCCGGAGATGAAGATCACTATTTTTTTGAGTTTGTTCGTGTTCATCCCGATAATTCTTTATTTTCCCGTAGGCCGATATCTTTTCTGAAATACATTCCGGGAAATGAAATTTTTTCAATAGCCGCGTAAACTTTTGTCCGGGCTTCTTCCAATGTTTTACCTCTTCCTACCACATTCAACACCCTTCCGCCGGACGTGAAATATTTATTTCCTTCCTTGCGGGTTCCGGCATGAAAAACCAAAACATCAGCTGGAATGTTTTCCAAACCTTTGATTTCAAATCCGGTTTCATATTTTCCGGGATAGCCTTCCGATGCCAAAACCACATCCACCAAATAATCGTTCTCAAATTCAAAATCCATTTCCTTTAAAGATTCATTCAATACAGCCTTGGAAATTTCCCACAGACTTGTTTTCAAAGCCGGTAGGAGTACTTGCGTTTCAGGGTCACCGAAGCGGACATTATATTCCAACAAAAAGGGCTCACCGTCTGATATCATAATTCCGAAATACAGGACACCTTTATAATTCATTTTTTCAGTACGGATTCCTGCAAGTGTGGGTTCTACAATCTTTTTCTTGATTTTTTCATCCAGTTCCGGTTTGATTTTTACGGGCGTATAAGCACCCATTCCTCCCGTATTAGGTCCTTTGTCTCCTTCATAGAGTTGTTTATGATCTTGCGAATAGGTCAATAGTTTCATGGCATTTCCGTCGGTGAAAGCAATGACCGAAAGTTCGTCTCCTTTCAGTTTTTCTTCTATCAGAAAAAGGAATGTTTCACCGTATTTTTGTTGTAAACTTTCGAGTGCTTGATAGGCTTCTTCTTCGGAATCGCATACAAAAACGCCTTTCCCTCCGGCCAAACCGTCGTATTTTATTACAACTTTTCCTTTTTTTTCTTTGATCAGCTCAAAAGCTTCTTCCGGACGGTGAAATGCTTGAAAACCTGCCGTGGAAACTCCGTATTTTTTCATAAATTCCTTAGCCAATATTTTACTCGATTCCAATTTGGCACCCTCTTTTGAAGGTCCGATAATTTGAATGGAAGAACCTTTAAAGTAATCTACAATACCTGCGGACAAAGGTTGTTCAGGGCCAACAAAAATCAAGTTGATATGATGATTCAAGCAGAAATCTTTTATTTTCTCAAAATCCGATACGTTGACGGGATGACTGTTGGGAATACCTCCGTTGCCCGGCAAACAATAAACGTTTTGTTCGCCCAATTCGCTTGCCCATTTCCACCATAGGGAGTGTTCTCTTCCTCCGCCGCCAATGATAGCTACTTTAGGGTTGATGTTTTTCATTGCATTTCTTTGATTTGGGGTGTATTGAACATCATCACCAGATTATTGGCGACCAACATCAAATCGCTTCTATCATCTATCAACATAAAGGGCGCTTTAAACTTGTCCTGTAGCTCATTTAAGTCATCTCTTCCGGGTTTAATCAATCCTACACTAACAGGTTCCAAGGCATATTTCAACCGGTGGAAAAATTTGTTTTTTTCCGCTTCATTTAAATGATGAAATGCCGTTTCTTCCACATGCACCGGATAATTTAATAATTCATTTTTTAATGGATTGGAAAAATCATTGTTTTGAAAAGACAACAAATAAACCGTTCCGGATTTGATCCAATCTTTTTCAAGCAAACGGTTAAAAATTCTTGTCACCGGATGACATGGAGAAGGAATGAATTTTTCATCCGTCACCCGTTCATATGTTTCAATGTATTTGTTTGAAATGTTATTTACGATTTCATCGGGTAATTCTGATGGAAGTTCGCCATTTTCCTTGTTACGCAACATCCATTGCCTCACATATTCCTTGGACATTTCGGGTACTTCTTCAGAATTTTCCTCATACGCTTTCAAATCCCAAAAACGTGATGAATCGGGCGTGTGGATTTCGTCAATTAAATGAAGTTGACCGTCTACTATCCCGAATTCATATTTGGTGTCGGCCAATATGATGCCTTTGGATAAGAGATAATCATAACCGAACGTATATAAAGCCAATGCTTTTTTCATCATCTGCTCCAGAACCGGCTTGGAAACTATTCCGCGTTTTATTATTTCTTCCGGTGAAATATCCGTATCGTCTTTATCTTTTGTGGTGGGTGTGATAATAGGTTCGGGGAACGGATCATTTTTTTTCATTCCTTCGGGCATAGTTGCGCCGCTCAAAATTCGTTGTCCCTTTTGGTAGTGACGCCAGGCATGACCGGATAAATATCCGCGAACAATCATTTCCACCCTGACGGGTTGAGCCTCGCGTACCACAGTCACCTGATCATCCGCTTGCTCCAGGAAGTGATTGGGTATAATATGCCGGGTTTGACGAAACCAAAAATTAGACAATCTATTTAAAACCGCCCCCTTGTGCGGAATGGCATTTTTCAAAATCCGGTTGAAAGCCGATAAACGGTCGGTAACGACAATTAACCTACGTTGATCATCCAGCCTAAAACTCTCCCTGACTTTTCCGGCATGCAGTTTTTCAAGTTGTGAACTTTCGAGATATTTTAAAGTATATTTCATGTTTAATGTTTAAAATGCCTAATACCGGTGAATAACATGTTTATGTTTAATTCTTTTGCACTTTCAATCACTTGTTTATCGCGAATGGAGCCTCCCGGTTGAACGATATATTTGATTCCGTTTCCGGCGGCCAGTTCCACATTATCGGGAAAAGGGAAAAAGGCATCGGAAATTAATAATGCACGAGATATTTCACGATTGTAAAATGTATTCCAATCCTTATTCTTGTGATTTTCCCATTCCATTTTTAAAAATTCACGTGCTTTTTCAATAGCCAATTTGGTAGCCACCAAGCGGTTGGGTTGTCCCGCTCCCATTCCCATCAGATAACGATAACCTTTCTTTTCTCCTACAATGGCAATGGCATTGGATTTGATATTTTTAACGGCTTTCAATCCGAAATCTATCAATTCTTGAGAGATTTGGCTGAAATCGCCCGAAACGGTTTCCAATTTTTCATAAAGTTTATCATCGGGGGTTTGCTCCAATAATCCACCGGGGACAAAACGATAGTCGGGTGTAACGGGTAAATCTGCAGGATTATAAACTAAAATTCTCAAGTTTTTATGATGTTTCAAATATTCCAACGCATCTTGTTCATAACCGGGTGCAACAATGATTTCAATAAATTTTCTTTGCGACTTATCTTTAGCATCCAAGCGGAAAAATTCAACGATGGATTTATCCACTTTCCTATTGAAAGCTATGATGGAACCGAAAGCGGAAACCGGATCGCCCTGCCAGGCTTTTTCTAAAACCTGACGCAAATTTTCTCCTTCGGCCAATCCGCAAGGATTGGAATGTTTCACCACTGCACAAGCGGGAGATTGCATCTCCCTAACGGAATATAAAGCGCCTGTAACATCTAAAATGTTATTGTAGGATAATTGTTTTCCGTGTAAAATTTCAATTCCGTGCAACGAATGTCCGGCATCCTTCAAACGATAGAAAACGGCTTGTTGATGACCGTTTTCTCCATATCGCAAATTTTTGCCGTCTGTAAAATGTAGTCGCTTGGAAAGAGTGCCGGTTTCTTGGTCCATGGTTTGTGCAATAACCGAATCATAATCGGCGGTGTGATTAAAGGCCTTGACCATCATTTTTTTTCTGAATTCATAGGAGACCGAACCTTGATTGTTTTTAAATTCCTCCATAAAGGACGGATAATCATCAGGTGAGGTTAAAACGGTTACATATTTGAAATTTTTGGCCGCCGAACGTATCATGGTCGGACCTCCTATGTCAATGTTTTCAATTAATTCGTCAAAATGCGCACCTTTTTTTGCCACCTCTTCAAACGGATATAAATTGCACACTACCAAATCGATAGGTTTAATTCCCAATTTTTCCGCTTCATCTTTATCTCTTCCCCTGTCAAACAACAAAGCCGATTCCACTTCAAAAGAAAGTGTTTTCATTCTTCCGCCGAATGCTTCGGGATTACCGGTTACGGAAGAAATATCCACCACGTTTATTCCGGCTTTTTGCAAATGTTTTTTCGTGCCGCCCGTGCTAATGATTTCCACGCCGTTTTTTTGCAATAAAAAAGCCAAAGGGATAATAAAAGTTTTGTCGGAAACACTGATGAGTGCACGATTTATTTTCATACAAAAGATTTTTTTGTTTCCATGATATGCGAAACGATATTGTCAAAAACGATCTGTCCGGTTAGATGACGTGGTAACATTTTATTATCTGT
>JALVDN010000258.1 GCA_027008965.1 Flavobacteriales bacterium
AACATCATTTCCGAGGCTTTTCCCGTTCAAGATCAAGACAAAATTTTATCTCATTTACTTTCCGCACCTGATGTTTGGGAAAAACAAGAGCCTGAGGATTTGGATGTTTTATGGAAAGGAATATTACGTCTGCTGGAAAAAGCCCTGGATGAAGTACAGCATTTCCGGTTGCAAGAAGGCAAGGAGCTTGAAAGAGATATTATAGAAAAGCTGGACATCATAAAAAAAGCTTTAAATCGTGTGGAAGAGATGGATCCAAAACGTGTGGAAAAAATAAAATCCAGGTTAAAAAAATCGCTTGCCGAGATGAAAGATCAAGTAGATCCGGTGCGTTTTGAACAAGAAGTAATTTATTATTTGGACCGTTTGGATATCAATGAAGAAATCGTCCGTCTGCATCATCACCTATCATATTTTGAAAAAACTTTGGATGACAAGGAAATTCAAAAAGGCAAAAAACTTCAATTTATAATACAAGAAATGGGTCGTGAAATCAATACCATAGGTTCCAAAGCCAACGATTCTTCCATTCAACGCAAGGTGGTTGAAATGAAAGATGCACTGGAGAAAATCAAGGAGCAAACTTTAAATGTGCTTTGATTCATGGTTTCTTATTTGGTCGTAGGCTTGGGCATTTCAGGGTGGTCTTTCGTCAGATTGCTCCGGGAAAAAGGCGAGTCCTTCATTGTTGTTGACGATGGAAAGCCGGGTGCTTCACATGTATCGGCGGGATTTTATAATCCTGTGATTTTAAAACGTTTTACGCCGGCTTGGAAAGCGCATGAATTTTTAGCCTATGCATTGGAGCAATATAAAAAAGCGGAAAAAGATTATGGAAGAAGGTTGGTTTATCCGCTAAAAATTTACAGAAAACTCGCTTCGGTTGAAGAGCAAAATCAATGGGCGGTGGCATCTCAACGCCCCGTTTTATCCCATTACATGCGTAATGTGGTATTTGACCCATTGGAAGGGATTGAAGCCCCATTCGGTTTTGGTGTCTTGGAAAATACGGGAATGGTGGATTTGCAGTCACTTCTGCAAGAAGAAAGAAACCGGTTGAAGAAAGAAAAACGTTTGATTGAAGAAAATTTTGAATATTCCACCCTGATTATTAAAGATAAAGAAGTGGAATATAAAGGAATTCAAGCCAAGCATGTGGTTTTTGCGGAAGGATATGGTGTCAAACGAAATCCTTTTTTTAATTATTTACCATTGACAGGGACCAAAGGAGAACTATTGGAAGTTGAGTTAGCTCGGTCACTTGATAAAATCATCAAATCCGGTATTTTTTTAGCTCCCATACCATGGAAAAATACTTCATTGGCGGGGGCTACCTATGAGTGGAAAGATAAAACAAATATTCCTACCGCTCAAGCAAAAGAACATTTAACTAAAAAACTAAAAAAACTCTACAAGCTTCCATTCAGGTTTGTACAACAATATGCCGGAATAAGACCCACCGTAATAGACAGACGACCGTTGATAGGTAGTCATCCCCATGAAAAAACTTTATTTGTCTTGAATGGTATGGGCACACGCGGTGTGATTTATGCGCCTAAAATGGCCGAATATCTCTGGCGTTTCATAGCGCATAACGATTCATTACCACTACATATAAACATTTCTCGTTTTTAGAATGATTGGTAGCAATTCTTTAATTTATATTGAATAATAATAATTTAAAACGATTACAAATAGCTAATCAAAAAAAATTTTTATGATATAAAAAATTTTTTTACTTTTGAGACATAACAAATAAAACAAAATTATCATGAAAAAGTTACTCGTATTATTATTATTGTCAGGTTTGGTTTTCACTACCAATTCTTGTAAGAAAAAGACTTGTCCCGAACCGGAAGAACCTGAAGTATGGGCGCCCGGAACTTGGAATGCTTTTAAGGTAGAATATCAAGGACAAGATATTACCAATAGTGGAGATCCTTATGTTAACTGTGATCTAACTGATCAGGTTGTTTTAAATGACGGTGGAACGGGAACAAGCTGGGTTTTCCCTAGTTATGATTCTCAAAATTCGGTTTGTTCTCCCTACAATTTGCAAGTTGTTAGTTGGGCGGAAAATTTAACTAAAAAGAAATTATATGTAACCGTAACTTATAATAACGTAGATTATGGTTTTGAATTTGATTATGTAAATGACAGCGAAATGATGAAGAAATGGAGTGGAGGTGATTATATCATTTATTACCAAAAGCAATAAATTTTATTTTTTACTATGGCAAAAACCCCATTTTCAGTGGGGTTTTTGTTTTTTTGCTAAATTTCAAAACATAAATTTGGGCTTTGAACAAAACATTATCCATTTTAGAATCCTATCCCCTTATCGGAATATTTTCTTTTTGGATGCTTGGTCTGTTGGCAGGCTATTATTTTGAAATTTCAGTTATCCACGGTGTTTTTGTTTTATTGTTTCTTACAGCTATATTATTTTTTCTT
>JALVDN010000259.1 GCA_027008965.1 Flavobacteriales bacterium
GAGTTTGCGAAAAACTCCCGTGGAATCTATCAGTTTGGTATTCGTGACGGGATACCTTGGTAACCCCGCTTCTTCTTTCGGTCACTCCTTTATCAAACTCAACACACGTGAAAATGCAAGCAACGATCTTTTCGATCTTGCTATTAGCTATGGAGCCGATGTGCCTGATAACGAAAATATATTTTTCTATATCTACAGAGGACTTTTCGGTCGCTATGATGCACGTTTTACGGACAAATACTTCTACTCGAACGACCTAGTCTATAGCTCTTTGGAACAAAGAGACATGTGGGAATATCGTTTGAAGTTAAGCAAAGAGCGGCTGCTCTTTTTTCGCTTGCATCTTTGGGAGCTTTTACATAAAAAATTTCAATACTACTTTTTAAATCAAAACTGTGGATATGAAGTGGCCCGTGCACTCGAGGTGGCACTGGATAACTCGCTGCACGTCTCACATAGAGTCTGGTATCTTCCCATAGAAGCGGTCTATGCATTGGAGGAGGAAGGGCTCGTAGCTGATGTGGTCTATCACCCCTCGGCAAAGAAGGTTTTGTATAAAAAGTACTCTTTGCTGACAAACGCACAGCGACAAAAACTGGAAGAAGTGATCGCTAAAGATTTTGATTTGGATGTTTTGCAAAGCTGTGCACAGCAAGATAGAAGCGAAATTCTCAACTTTTTGCTTGCATACTACGACTATTTATGGCTTAAAAACGCTGATAGACAGAGGGTGAAGCGGCTCAAATACGAAGCGATGAAAAAGAGAATTTTGTTGCCACCTTCTCGTGAAGCGCATGTGAAGTATAACGAAAAACCTCCTCATCGCATAGGTAAGCCATCTGTTTTTGGTGTGGCCTATGCTTACGACTCTTTGCACAAAGAGGGCTTGTACGTTTCATATACCCCATATAGCTGGGAGACGGACAACGACAGATTGGAGATTTTGCATACTACATTTGCAAAGAGTAAAAAGAGTGCATATTTGCGCGAGTTTCGCCTCATTGGAATTGAAAAGTATAGCAAATATGCAATCGAGCAGCTCATGGAAAGAAGTTTTAGCTGGAGAGTCGCCGCAGGCTATCAGTCGAAGCTGGTATATAAAAACGATGTTTATGTGGATTTGGCTCTGGGTAAAAGTTACGATATGGCAAGGTGGGCAACTATCGCGCTTTTGGGGAATGCATCTTTGCATTCCAAAAAAGGGCACGTGCTGGTCTCACCTGAACTGCAAGCGATTTTTTCGTTTGGCGATTTGCGGATCAAAGCCAGATACAATAGGCAGATAGCGCCCGGGGAAGGGGTGAGCTTCGATCAAACTGCGATAGACGCGGAGTTTCTTTTGAGCAGGAACGTTTCCATACGTTTTGACTGGGAGTCAATGCAAAGTCGATCGAGTTTTTGGGGCGGAGTGTATCTGCGTTTTTGAAGCAGTGGTGACCCCTGTTGGATTCGAACCAACGGCCCACTCCTTAAAAGGGAGTTGCTCTACCAGCTGAGCTAAGGGGTCAAGCGGTGCAATTATAGCATATTTTTCGCTCTTGTAAAATCTTCGGGATAGTTGATATTGAAAAATTTCTCCTCTTCGCCAAACTCCACATAGAGCGTGTCAGCTTGGCGTATGATGGCGTTGAGCTTGTAATTGCCTTCTTCAAGAGCCTTTTTGAGATGCAGTAGGATACTTTTGCGATATATCGCCACGAGAGGGTGGGGGAAGTCGGTCTTGGCTACGACGGCATCTTTGGTAGGGTGCTTCGTGGCCGTATCGTAGAGTCTTGCTATCACCTCTTCATCCACAAAAGGCGTATCTACAGCGAGTGCGAAAAACCGGTCGAACCTCTCGAAAATATCGATAAATGCGGGTGTGGGAGCGAAGACGTCGCTGCTATCAAGTATGAGTGGTGCCTGAAAGTCGAATTTGTCGCTTTTGGTAGATATCGCCACATCGCGAAAAAGTGGCAGGAGGCGCTCATACTGATAGCGCACGAGAGGTTTGCCGCGAAAGGGTAGGAGCGCTTTGTCTTGGCCCATGCGGCTGCTCTTGCCGCCTGCGAAGATGACGCAAGGAATAGGAAAACGTCGCATAGAGGGATTATACCATAGCCAACGACGGGACTCGAACCCGTGACCTCCTGATTACGAATCAGGTGCTCTAGCCGGCTGAGCTACGTTGGCATCGAATGGGAAAAGCGAAAGAAAGAAAAGTGAAGAAAATGGTCGGAGTGGCGGGATTTGAACCCGCGACCTCTACCACCCCAAGGTAGCGCGCTAACCAGGCTGCGCCACACCCCGAAACGACGTTGCAATTGTATCATAAATTTTCACATAGCTGCAACTCTCCTGCATAACGTACACATAAATCTTCGTCGATACGGATGAAGAAGCCAAAAAATTCTACCCCTTTTTGGAGTGCGCCTATGAATACCTGACGAAATGCCTCATCGCGGGTAGGACGG
>JALVDN010000260.1 GCA_027008965.1 Flavobacteriales bacterium
ATACAAAGGCTCGGAAGCATCAAAATCTTTCACCAAATCTATTTGACCCAGAGCAACAATTTTGTTATCCGATAAAGTATAATCAAAATCAACAGGTTTTTCCCGGTTGTTCATTCGTATAACAACCGTCATTTTTTTATCATTGATATCTTTTACTCTCCCTTCAATGAAATTGGTTTCCATCATTTTTCCGAAAAGATATTCCACAATGGTTGAATCTCTTCCCGGATTGCCTGTATTCAAAGATGAAACTTCAATTTTGAATTCGGCACTACTTAACATTTCATCCCCGTTTTTTCCTTTTTTAAGACCTTTCCAATCCACCTTGTCAAAAGCACCATTCACTCCTGCGCGTGAGGTGAATTTATAAGCCGTCCAATTTATTTTGACGGAGTCGATTTGATACAGGGTTTCTACGGGTTTTTCTTGATTCTTTTTTTCTTTTTGTGAATTGTTTTGGCAAGATATGATACCGCTTAATATCAATAGCATTACAAGCTTTTTCATAATTATGGTTTTTTAAATTTTGCTAATAAAAATAAAGATAAATTTTGACATGGGTTTGTTGATAATTTTTAGTGCTGAAAATATGGTTTTAAAAAGGGAAATATCTATCTTTGCAAATGGGCACTCTAAAAAAGATTCATCAACACGGAATTGTTATTCTTGATTTCGGCTCGCAGTATAACCAACTTATCGCCAGAAGAGTAAGAGAACTGGGTGTTTATGCCGAGATTTTACCTTTTGACACTCCAACCGAAGATATTTTAAAACATAAACCTGCAGGAATCATCCTTTCGGGCGGTCCGTCATCCGTTTATGATCAAAATGCACATTTGATTTCCAAAGAAATTTTTGAATGGAATATTCCTGTTTTGGGCATTTGTTACGGAATGCAATTGACAGCTTATCTATTGGGGGGCGAGGTGATGCAAGGAGAGGCCGGTGAATATGGAAAAAGTATTTTTTACAGGGAGAAAGAAAATAAGTTGTTTCAAGGGCTTCCCGAAAAATTTACGGTTTGGATGAGCCATTTTGATGAGGTGAAGCAAGTTCCCGAAGGTTTTGATGTTTTAGGTCGAACCGACACGTGTATTGCGGCTATGGGAAATGAGGAAAAAAAGATATATGCCGTTCAGTTTCATCCTGAAGTTTCTCACACGGAATTCGGTCATGAAATTCTAAGAAATTTTGTGTTTGATATTGCAGGAGCCCAAGCAAATTGGAAAATGGATGATTGGGTTGAGAAAACGGTGGAAGAAATTAAAAACAAAGTGGGCGATGATCAAGTGATTTTGGGTCTTTCGGGTGGTGTGGACTCATCGGTGGCGGCGGTGTTGATACATCGCGCCATAGGGGATAAGCTCACCGCCATTTTTGTGGATAACGGATTGTTGAGAAAAGATGAAGCCCGGCAAGTGATGGAGCAATATGCCGATCATTTTAAAATGAAGGTAATACATGTGGATGCCAAGGATGAATTTTTGCAAGCTTTGAAGGGCGTGGAAGATCCGGAAGAGAAAAGAAAAATCATCGGGAAGACCTTTATTGAAGTTTTCAACCGGGAAGCCTCCAAGATAAAAAATGCCAGATTTTTAGCCCAAGGAACCATTTATCCGGATGTTATTGAGTCCAAATCGGCTAAAGGAGGTCCTTCGGCTACGATTAAATCACATCATAATGTAGGCGGATTGCCGGAAGAAATGCATTTGGAATTGCTGGAACCTTTGCGGGAGTTGTTTAAAGATGAAGTGCGACGTGTGGGATTGAAATTGGGTATTCCCCGCGAGATGATTATGCGCCATCCTTTTCCCGGCCCGGGTTTGGCCATCCGAATATTGGGCGAAGTGACACCTGAAAAAGTGAATATACTTCAACAAGCCGATGCTATTTTTATAGATGCCTTGAAAAAACACGGTTTATATGATCAAGTGGGACAGGCTTTTGCGGTTTTACTGCCCGTAAAATCAGTGGGCGTGATGGGTGATCAAAGAACTTATGAATATACGTTGGTGCTACGTTCGGCCGATACGACGGATTTTATGACTGCGCGTTGGTCAAGGCTTCCTTATGCGTTTTTGGAGGAAGTTTCGTCTGAAATTATCAACAAAGTGAAAGGAATCAATAGAGTGGTTTATGACATCAGTTCAAAACCGCCGGCTACCATTGAATGGGAATAATAAACCAAGATGATGAAATATAAAAAACTTATAGGTGAAGCACTCACATTTGACGATGTGCTTTTGGTGCCTGCTTATTCGGAAGTTTTACCTTCGGAAGTGGAACTTGCTACGCAATTGACCGGAAAACTCCGCTTGAACATCCCCGTTATCAGTGCGGCCATGGATACCATTACGGAGGAACGTATGGCCATTGCAATGGCTTTGGAGGGTGGACTGGGTGTGATTCATAAAAATTTATCTCCTGTGAAACAAGCC
>JALVDN010000261.1 GCA_027008965.1 Flavobacteriales bacterium
TGGATCGCTTGATCTGTGTTATAAACATCGATCCAAATGTAACATTGATCAATGCAACTCTATTGATAATTTGAGGATAGGACTTCAAGTGTCTTTTATCTCTCAAATATTGCTGACTGTAGTATTCGAATGTTTGAGGTCTATCTTTACCGACTTCACCTAAAAGTAGTTTTCGTTGAAGTGCAGGTATCACCTCTTTTTTTACTAATGCTCTATTCTTCGGGGTATCAGGTAGACCAGTACTCTTTTGTACTGTTTTGCCATTAAGTTTATACTCAAGGTAAAGTCTACCGTTACCACGTTTGAACATTTTGACCATTGTCATTCCTTTCAGTCAGCAGACAACGGGCATATTAGGATACCATATCAAGAATTTGTTTGGCTTGATCGGACATTGTTTGATTTTCTACCCATTCGATCATTTTTGAAACTTTCCAATCTATTCTTTTCTCTTTTGGGAAGTAGTGAATACCCTCAAAAAAGAGCAGATCACGATTTTTAAGTAGAAAATCACCGCTATAGCCTATGAGTTTAGCCATATCATTAGTTTTTAGGTAGAGTGGATTAGTCATTGTCGAGATCCTCAAAATTAAAATAAGTTTGCTTTGGGTGATCCTGTATCGGATCATCATCTGTTTTGATGTCCTCACTTTGGGAAGTTTTGTTTTGTGCAGCATATTTACGCTTTTGGCGTTCAGCCCACAATTTCCCACCGTAAGGACTTTTTAGGATAATTTCATCTATGATCTGTCCGGTTGTTTTCATCTTTTCCTCCTATAAAATATTTGCCGGCGCAACTGTCCAACCTGAAAGGACAATATCTCGAGTCAAACAAAATTTTTTAAACTAAGAACTTCTAATCGATCCTTCATCGTCAAAATAGTTTGAACCAAACGTATATCAGGATGATCAACACAGAGATAACCAGTATATCTATACCAAACATTAGAACTGCAAGCCCAACTATTACCAAAAACATTAGTCATATAAACTTCATATCTCTTTTTTTTACAAATAATACAAGTATGACGTTTCATTAATAACCTCCAATATCATACGGATTAAAAATCTCATCATCGGGTAAATCAGGATAATAAGCTTCACCGAATGAAGTATTAAAATGATCCAGTGTAACGATCTCACCCTCAAGTAATCCACGCTCTATCATTGTATTTTGAACTAACCCAAAGTGCTTTAGATTAAGTGTAGGATCATCAGGATCAAGGGAGCGATAATAGTTCCAAAGCTGCACTATTTTCATGCGTGTAACTGGTGGAATATACTCATCTTGATCGGTGAAGTCCTCAATTTGGGAAGTTTTCGGATAGAGTTTAGATCCTGATCGATACATATAGAACTCTTCACCGTCAATCTCGACATCAATCGTTCTAAGTTTGATTGGCTTTTCTTGAGGTTTACGATCATCTTTGTCATATTGTTTTAGTTCAAACTCTTTCTTTTGCCACATAATTGCATCTTCATATTGAATAATTTTTGGTTGATTGGTTTCAGGATCGAGCCACACGGTCACAACACTATCCTTATACTGCTGAGTAAGTTCCAGTAATGTAAAGTTGAACCTACCGGCAAGAGGTCTGTAAACGTTGAGACTTATCAGTGTTCTGCTTGTGTAGAAGCGACAGATACCGTGATAGATGTACCACATGGTTATTTCTGTAATGCCTTTACCGTCGCGGAGATCATCGAGTGTTTTGTAAATATACTTCATGAGATAACTTACAGCGTTATCAATATGCACTTTGATATAGCTTTTGCTGTCGGGATCAGGTTTGTATGCATCGTGCCATCTGCCGTCTCTTTTGTATACTTTTGGGTAAAGTTTGTAGTTGTCAGGAATATAAGAGGTGGAGACATCTGCAAGGGGTGCAGGGTAGAGGCGATGAATAGCTTGAACCAGTCTTGCTACTGCATATTTGGGTACCCAAGCGGAAATATGTAAGTGCGGTGTGCCGTCCTTGTGGGGTTCTGTTACTCTGAAATAGATGCGGTCGTCTTTGTCAAGGTCTTTCCATGCTCGATCTTTTCGGATCGTCGTCCACATATCAGTAAGTTTTTTGGATGCAGTAGGAGGCATATAGTCAACAGGATTAAGCGAAACCTCTTTGATCTTGCCAGTCCAACGAACACGACCTAAAGTTTTATAAAACTTGAAAACAAGTTGATTATAAGAGGAGGCTCTCTTTTTTGTGAAAATATCAAAGATCTTTACATTTTGATATGCAAACTTAGGATTACGGATTAGCTTACCGTTTCGCAGGGTCTTTTTTCTGTGATACTCACTGGGAAGTGTGAGGGTAATGAACACATTGACAAGATCACGATCTTCAGCGTACTGAACAAGAGACCAGACACGGTTTTGCAGTTCTGCTATGTATCGATCGGCATTGATGAATGTATTTTTGAAAAATGAAGCCAGTTGGACTTTTTCTCCGTTTAATTCGATGTAATGGCTATAGAGAAAATCTTTTTGCTTTTCGATTTTGTCTAAAACCTCTGATCGGTTTTTCTTTGTCAATCCGTACATTTTTTCCTCTTTAAAATCATAGCCTGATAATAAATCTCAGAACCGTCGACATACAAAACAATTAAATCACCATGCAATTTATAACCCTCTCCTGATAAATCAATAATTTTTAGTCTCAATCGAAAACTCGAAATATCCTCCAAAACAATATAATCTACAATCATCTATACCTCCCTTTAAAATTGTCGTCAACTTTTTTATAAGTAGCCAAGGAGCTACATACATAGAGCCGCTACGCGCCTCTATGTATGTAGCTTTCGCGGCGCTTTAAACGCTTTGCGTAAACGCAAAGCGTAACTATAGAACCTCAATCAAAATACTGATCGTCTGTGAACTGCCATTATCCTTACGATTCTTAAAAAGAGATCCAAGCAAAGGAACAGCACTCAGAAGCGGTACACCGTTTTTCTCAATACGTTCAGAACTCTTCTTAAGACCACTCAAAAGCAAAGGCTTACCTGCATAGACCTTAACCTTACTCTGATAAGTAACCTTGTTAGTAAGCGGTATATTATCTTTGAGAGAGATCAACGTCTCAGAAACGATAGAAAGATCGAGATACACCCAATCCTTTTTAATCTTTGGAACAATACTCAATTTAAAACCAACATCACGATATTTGATGCTATCCTGAATCGTCTGCGTATTATCCTTAATGACAGTAGTACTCTCTTTATAACCGACATTCTTAACAAATGAAACAGATGTTTTAACACCGTTGGTAAGAAATAGTTTAGGCTCTTGATATACATTAGCAATATTGCGACCCTGTAAAGCACGAACCAAAAACTTAAAATTAAGAGCGTCTGTTAAATTCATCGTTGTATGATCCCGACCAAGTATGTCTTTAGCGGAAAAATCAAAACCATATGACAAAGCTTTTATCTCACTGCCATACTCTTTCAGACGAGTATCATCTATGCTGAAAAAAGTAATCTTAACCATACGCTGACGAACAGTATTATCAGATAATGAAAGCATCTTCTTAATTTTATGATGCATAGCTGGAGTAGATGCATATGCAATAAGATCAGATTGTTTCAAATAAACATACTTGATAGGCTCACCAAACTCATCTACGAAAATAGAGAGAACACGAGCAACATCCTGATTTGTGATATGCCTTATCTTATACATGTAATAATGCTTTTTACTTGATTCAGGAATATCAGGAAGCTCTGGGAGTGTTACAGGTTCAGCTATATAATTATCCTTTCTTACTACATAACCATTTCCAATATCCTCTAAAAACATATGATTTTGATCAAGGAATGACTTAAAAAGCCTAAAAAGCTCACCTTTATCGTAATGCTGGGACAAATCTATATCCACATCAAAGTCAATCTCTTTTACATTATTGGAGAGTGATATCTTTTTCCCTATATCCTTTGATGCGAGACCAGCAAGATCAGGAAAAGAAACATAGTGGGAATACCCAAACACAACCAAACTACTTAATAGCACTAAGAATTTCATCTTTTACCCCTTGATTAGAATTTTCAAACAAATCTAAAAAATCATCTGAAACTAAAGCGAAGATCTCAATAATTCCCAATCTCTTATTCACCACTTTTTGTCTAAGAAATTTTGAACCGGTAGACTTTAGCAGCTTATCAAGATCAAGGATAGAGAGATCCACAGCATAATCACTATTGTGGCACTCACCCGAATAACACACAAAACTAAGATATTTCAAACCGGAAACATTATCGATGTTATGCACCGGCTTAGAAACTGTCTTAGGTTTATGTATATAAGTAGGTTTACCAATATCAATTTTCTTGACATTTTCATTTGAAGTATCAGGAGAACCGAAACGAGAAGAGACATAATAATAGAAGAAAGAGACAACAGCAACAAGAAGAACAATAGAAAAGATAATCCAAGGGATCACAACATTTTTCGATCGAACCCTATCCCCCGAATCGTATAGCTCGAAAACCTCTTTTTTCTTAGGTAATTTAATCGTCTCAGCAAGATTAGTTTTATAGTAAGGGATCTTGATGTACTTGTTATACTTAAAAGATCTGCCAATAATACGTGATGCGGGTACAGCATCGAGAAAATACTCAATATCTTTGAGATAAGAACTTTGTATTTTTTCATAATGCTGGGTAAGCAGGATAACATCCATACACAAATGACGATGATATGCAATCCACCAGATCAACACTGGATCTGCACCGGCATTTTTACCCGTAAGACGATCGATTGAGGAAAAATGATTCTGTGCCTCATCAATCACAAAAAGAGACGGTTTATACCTTGGTTCAAACTTCAAAGGCTTAAATAGATTAAGAAAAAAAGAGATGAGAGGATTGACATTATCTCGATAATCCAAAGCTTTAATATACTCATCATATTTAGGATTTAACTCAATAAAACCGATAGACAAAAGATAATCTATGATTGGATCATCAATAACATTGGTCTGTGATCCGTCACCAAGTGAAGCTATTTGGCTATCATATATCCTCTTACACTCTTCTATAATTTTATAAAGACGTTTGAAGTTCAAAGCTGTAATATTGTCTGAAAATCTTATACCGTTGATATTGCACTCAATCGAAAAATAGTTATCCTTGTTTGCATAGATATGATTAACAGCATAATAAGATTTGCCTGATCCGGGCTTACCAGTGACCAAGACAAACATTATCTTATAGCCTCAAGCAAAAGTTTACGAGTATATAAACCAAATCGAAGCATAACAATATGTGCAACGAAACCGCCATAAGTCAAAAGAACACCAAACAACGAAACAAAAAAAGACGTAAGGACAACATTAATGCCCAACGCATCCATCATATAATAAACACAGGAAACAACAGATCCCGAACCACCACCAGAAGATAAAAGCGAGTCCAACTGTGATGATGCAGAGCCAAAAATATTCCATAAAGTAGTAATCATAGAATACACAGTATATGTGGTAGACACAACAAAAGCAAGAAACCCCAAAATAACTGCAGCGCGAATAGCAAACTTAGCAACAGCAACTAAATCAAAAACAGGCATTAAAACTCCTTAATGAAACAAAATAAGTATCTTCTCAGATACATCACGATAAGCCCAAATGATGACACGCAAAAGCAACAGAGTAAAATAGATATTCAAAAAAAGCATAACCACAGGACGCATCACAGGTGCAGCCCTAATAAAACCTTGAGCCAAATCAATACGTTTATTAAAAACAGTCACAGCAATCTGACAACCACCATGCATACGTGATCTTGGAATCTTAGTACCACTAATAACAGCCTGCAAAGCCTCATAATTTTGCTGATAACCCTGCAAAGCTTGAGATACTCTTTTATCAAAATTGTTAAAAGACTTAGCAATATCTTTCAGAGATTTACTGGAATCAAAATTAATAGTTGCATTTATATCAGATAGAAGATCTTCAACCTTTGAAAGATTCATATCAGAACTATTGGAATCATTGCTACTAACATTAGAATCATTATTATTATTTTCAGATGTCGCAGAACCATCATTACCACCACCACTACCACCATTAGAACTATTATCATTAGTATTGTTATCATCGTAAAAAGGCTCACACTTTTCAGTGACTATAGAATAATAATAATCTACAGGACAATCAAAGGGATCACCCGAATCATTATCATCATTGCCACCACCATTGTTACTATTATTATTATTGTTATTATTGTTGTTATTGTCAGTTTCATTGTTATCATTGGGATCTATTGGATAACAATCATCGCCTATCTTAAAATAATTAGTAGGACACTCAGTTTCATTGTTGTCATTAGGATCAGGATTAGAATTAGGATCAACATAACAACAATTCAACCCCTGTTCAGGATATGAAGCAAGGGTAAAAGAAGCACCACCGGCACTCTGCTCACATTCTGACTGATTACTATTTTCCGAAACCAAAGTAAAAGTAGGATAAGAAGGATCAGACTGTGGACAATGCGGCACTTGGCACTGTCCGTCTATCTTCGGATAACCATTTTCACAAATACACTGCTCTGATCCGATATCCCAAACTTCACCAGTCGGACAAGAAGTATCTGGCACACAAGTACCGTTATCATCACGACTTTGTGATGGAGGACATGAGGGAATACAAGCATAATCTATCCTGTGTAATATATCAGATACATGAGAAACCCCTGAACCATTATTATTAACATGATAATGTATCTCTAATTCTGTATATCCATAAGAGTTATCATTACAAACATCTTGATCACGGTGAACCTCAGCAAGACCTGATGTATTATAATCATTATTCCGATCAAGCTGATAAGAAGGATATGACGAATATCCGGACGGACAAACACAATTAGAGGCTCGTGTTGCCGTTGATAAATCGATCCAAGGATTAAGATTCGTTGTATTTGTATCTGCTTTAACAAAATTATGAAACGAAAAGAAAAGCAACAAAAATATAAAAATATATCTACGCATAAGAAACCTTTTCCTAATCCGTAAACAAACCAAAAATCGCCGCAACTGGAGCAATCATCACAGACAAATAGACATAAATCGTAAAGATCGCATTAAACGTGATATCGTTTGTAAATTCCATTATTTCCATAGTCAAGCCTTTTTTGAGATTCTAAGTGATGAAAAACCAACTAAAAACAAAAAGATAAAGCCTAACACATTGGCAAGTATCGCCATAATGTAAGACCATTCATTTTGGGTAAGTCCTGTTATTTTTAGATCATTCTTCAAATTACATTCACCGTTCTGAAAAACATAACCATTCATAAATTGTGAATACTTTGCATTAGAGTTACAATATCTTTGATCGTTGGAACGCTTTGTGTAGCACCATCCTTTTGAATCTTGCTTTGGAGCGAGATCATAGACACACTTATTTGTCTTTGTATAAAGATAGTCCGCATTTGCATAAAGAGACAACAGCAACAAAAAGAAAAATTGCTTCATAGATATTCCTTTAAGAGACCTATAGCTTTTGAAATACCATAGACAAATGCGAAAAACGAGATGAAAGAACCAAACAAAATCATAAAGTTTTGATAGTTAATTGAGAAAGCAAGCATGATAGATCCTAATACCAACCAAAAGTCGGTTCATCACCCCAAGACTCTCCAAAATCATCAAGCGAATCATCAGAATCATTGTCACAACCACAAGATTCAATTTCAGAACGTAGATATTCAATCTTATCTTGAATAGATTCCATTTCAACCTCGACAATAGACAAAATTTCAGAATTAGTAATGTGAGAAACATCATCAATTAAAGCTTCATAATTAGCAGTCAACCTATCTATTTCATTAGACATATCAACACAATCGGAACAGATCATAATAAACCCCCTTTATTTTAAGCCCGGAAAACCGGGCATTGATTAGCCAAGAAGGCGTACTGCTCTTCTGATACCGTAGAACACACCAGCAGCTACAAGAATCGCACCTGCAATCAACTCATAGTTAGAAGTATCGATCGTAGGAGCAGTAAGCGCTGCATTTGCCATTGTCAATCCTGCAACAGAGGAAACCACGAGAACTTTGCCGAATGTAGAGAACTTTTTCATTGTTCATCCTTTAAATAGTTTTTTTGTGAGCCTAAGCTCAAGCAGTTACCCCTTTATAACCTGCTTCAACCTATACTCAACACTTCCAATACGCTCTAAGTCCGTTCTTTTGTAAGTCCTCACAAAAGAAGCAAAAAGAGGGCGAGAATATGCCTTTTACTTTCCAAAACACCGAACTGTGACGATGCTTGGAAAATGATCACTATGCAGCTGATTTGGCTGTAGTCGGTTTGGTTTGTTCCAGAGGATCTTTATCATAGATCTTAAATGTAGCACCCTCAGCCATCATCATTGCAGATTGCATCTGTTTTGTGTTTGCGTCTCTCCACTGGCGATGCTCGAATGGAACTACAATATATTTGTCGATATTTGACTTGAGTGTGGAATAGTGATCCATGTCAAAGCTGATACGATCAACATCTTTTACACGGAAACCGTTAGCGTCTGTGGCGACCTGTTCTACTGTTACTTCACAGAACTCTTTTGTAACTTCGCCTGTTTTTTTGTCTTTGAATTGTTTTGGAATGACCTCGAAAATCTGTCCAATTAGTTGGTATTGCATTTGAACCCCTTTAATAGTTTGTAATTTACCCCGATTTACCATGACCCTCACCGACGGGGTAAGACGATGAGGGCGGAGACTAACTCTTATATGACTTTAAAAACGCCAAACACTCAGAGAGTGAACCTTTGAAAACGGAAGAGGTAAAGGAAGAGTAGTAACGATCTTTTGGAACGAGTAGGAAAGTTTTACCAAGTGTAGATCTAAGCTCTAAACCGCGATTAAAAGCAAAAGTTTTAATTTGGTTGCAGTTCATTTTTACCCCTTTTATGTCATTATGATTAGTTGTAAAGACAACACCAAATAGTTTAGATTATAAACTAAACTATGGTTTAGTATTTAAAGTATAACTAAACTATAGTTTAATGTCAAGAGAAAAGTATATGAATAATAAAGAATTAGCAAAATTTTTAGACATAACAGAACAAGGTTTATACAAATGGAAAAAAAGTAGACCAAATCTCTATAAAATTGTAATGGAATGGAAAAACCAAGATACTTAGATCACTGTACTTAAGCATCGATACAATGAATGTATGACGCGTAGCATAAATCTTCCTGTAAGAGATACCACACTCATTTAGAAGAGATCGCCACTGGTTACGCCGATTACCCGG
>JALVDN010000262.1 GCA_027008965.1 Flavobacteriales bacterium
TTTTCCTTCAAAACTTTCGCCTTTAGTGGCCAGCATGGTTTGTGTAAAATAAACCAAACCGTAGCCGGTGGCTTCAGGGCGAAGTAAAGAACCTCCATAGGGCAAGCCTTTTCCGGTGAGAACACCGGTAAATTCGTTTTTCAATTTTTTGTATTGACCGAACAAATATCCAATTTCTCTTCCGCCTACACCGATATCACCGGCCGGAACGTCTGTATTAGGTCCTATATGACGATAGAGTTCGTTCATGAAAGATTGGCAAAAACGCATCACTTCCATATCCGATTTGCCGTGTGGATCAAAATCCGAACCTCCTTTTCCGCCTCCCATCGGAAGTGTGGTCAGTGAATTTTTAAAAACTTGTTCAAAACCCAGGAATTTAAGTATACTCAAATTCACTGTCGGGTGAAATCTCAAACCTCCTTTATAAGGGCCGATGGCCGAATTGAATTCTACACGATAGCCGCGGTTGATCCGTAAATTTCCTTGATCATCCACCCAAGGAACACGGAACATAATCACCCTTTCGGGTTCAATCATGCGCTCCAAAAGCATTTTTCCTTTGTACTTGGGATTTTCTTCAATAAAAGGAATGAGGGCCTCCGCTACTTCGTAAACGGCTTGTAAAAATTCGGGTTCGTTCGGATTACGCTGCTTGGCATAATCCATAAAAGCTTTTACTTTGGGGTTCATAATCAAAAGTTTTTGAGTTTTATTTTGAAATGAATTTAAAGATTTTTATTTACAATACAAGATGAATGTATCAGTTGTTATAGATAAATTTTTCATATTCTGCAATTTGTCATTTTTGACAGTTTTTAGCTAATAATTTTTTTATATATTCACTCGGATTAAAGAAAAATGCTATGAAAAAGGTTTATGTGTTTACGCAAAAAAGAGTAGACGGTGATGCTTCCATGCGAAATTTATTGGGAGGAAAAGGAGCCAACCTGGCTGAAATGAGAAAAATCGGTATTCCTGTTCCGCCCGGGTTTACCATTTCTACGGAGGTTAGTACATTATATGACAAGTTGGGTAAAGAAAAAACCATAGAAATGTTGCGCCCTGAAGTGGAAGAAGCCATCCGGATGATTGAAGAAGAAATGGGGGCGCGTTTTGGCGATCCTTCCAATCCGCTATTATTGTCCGTAAGATCGGGAGCCAGGGTTTCCATGCCCGGCATGATGGACACGGTGCTGAATTTGGGATTAAATGATGAGACCGTGGAAGGATTGGCTCAAAAAACCGGAAATAAACGTTTTGCATGGGATAGTTACCGCAGGTTTGTTCAAATGTTCGGTGATGTTGTGCTGGGCATGAAACCGGTTTCCAAAGAAGATATTGATCCTTTTGAGGCCATTATGGATAAGCTGAAAGAGGAGAAAGGCTACACGTCGGATACGGATATGACCACCGAAGATTTAAAATTTTTAGTGAAAGAATTTAAAAAAGCCATTAAAGAACAAACCGGTAAAGATTTTCCCGAAGATCCGTGGGAGCAATTATGGGAAGCTATTTTGGCCGTTTTCCGGAGTTGGAACAATGACCGTGCGGTAACTTATCGCGAATTAAATAATATTCCACACGATTGGGGAACGGCTGTGAATGTACAAGCTATGGTATTCGGAAACATGGGTGATCATTCGGCAACGGGTGTGGCATTTACACGTGATGCCGCTACGGGCGAAAAGATTTTTAACGGAGAATATTTAATCAACGCTCAAGGCGAAGACGTGGTGGCGGGAGTGCGTACGCCCCAACAAATCACCCTGGAAGGCTCTCGCCGGTGGGCCCGCTTGCAAGGAATGAGTGAAGAAGAAAGAAAATCCAAATATCCTTCGCTTGAAGAAACCATGCCTGAGGCTTACAAACAATTATTTGAAATCCAGAAAAAATTAGAAGAACACTATAAAGACATGCAAGATCTGGAGTTTACCATTCAAGAAGGTAAACTCTGGATTCTTCAAACACGAAACGGAAAACGGACCGGAAAAGCTATGGTTAAAATAGCCATGGACATGTTGGATGAAGGATTGATAACCGAAGAAGAAGCATTGATGCGTATTGATCCTGAGAAACTGAATGAATTGCTTCATCCCGTATTTGATCCGCAAGAACTCAAAAAAGCTCAGGTGCTCACACAAGGTTTGCCCGCATCTCCCGGAGCGGCTACAGGAAAAATTGTCTTTTTCCCGGATGAAGCCGAAAAGTTAGCCGCCCAAGGAGAAAAGGTTATTTTGGTCCGGATAGAAACTTCTCCCGAAGATTTGGCCGGGATGAATGCGGCGGAAGGCATATTGACTTCACGGGGAGGAATGACTTCACACGCCGCCGTGGTAGCGCGCGGAATGGGAAAAACATGTGTGGCCGGAGCAGGTGAATTGAAAATTGATTATAAAAAAAGAACCATTGAA
>JALVDN010000263.1 GCA_027008965.1 Flavobacteriales bacterium
GGAAAACACTAAAAGAAGTGAAAGATATACCAAGCTTATGAGAACTTTTTTCATGATTGATTGTTTTTAGTCGGTTAAAATTCTTTTGGTGAGTACTTTTTGGTTTACTTAACTTTCATCATTTTTAATTCACTCAATTTATATAATTTTCTCATCTGATGGTTTTAAAATTTCTTGTGCTAAAACCGGATGTGAAAATAGAATCAATAGAGATAAAACAATTTGTTTGATTCTTGAATCAAATATTATTTTCTTTTTCATAACATAATTCGTTTAAATTCAGTTTTAAATTTGATTTTTAAATGCATTGAAATCGGTTAAAAAATTTTTATTAGTTGAAATGCCAAACTTTTAAATAGGTAGTTTTGAATTAATTTGTTTCAAATTTTTTTCAAACCATCCTTTTTTTTTCCAAATTAAATTTCCTCTTTTGTCAAATAAATATAGCTTTGGAAAAAAATCAGGAAAACTAATTTCTTTAATGTCACTTCCATTCAAAAACACATAACTTTTATATTTTGATTTTAAATCTTCTTTTTTAAGATTTGAATAATCTATTATTATAATGTTAATTTTATTCTCCAATTGTTTTATTCTATCATACGCGATCAAACAATGTCCGCATTCTGAATGTGAAATAATGATTATTGTATATTTTTTATCGCTCAATTTATCTTTTTGACTTGCGTTAATATATTTTACAACATCATGGTATATTTTTTCTTGAGAATAAACCGAATAATTTAATATCAACAGAAAAGAAAAAGAAAATAGTATATTTTTCATTTTATGAGATTTTTACTGAAGGAAGAAAGAATGTTAGTGGGTAAATCTGGATTAATAGTCTCTAATTACACAAATCCATCTGGGATTGGCTTTACATCCTCCTCTTTTGGGTTTATATCCTTCAAAAATGACAGGTGGTTTTTCTTTGCTTGCATATTTATCTTTGTGTCTAACAGAAATGCCAAAATGTTTCCAGAATTCATCACTCGATGCATCATCTAATTCTTTTTCTACACCATCATAAATAGCACCTACAAATTTCCCATTTTCAAAGATTAAACTTTCAATAAATTCATTATACACTTCTTTACTAAGATTGAAAGCTTTATCCAAATGTAATTGTTTTGCACTTTCCTTAGAACTAACTATCAAGGGTTTATTTGATGTGAATGTTTGGTCCTGTTTTTTACAGCTAAAGATTGATGAGATAATAAGTAAAATTGCGGTTGCCTTAATTAAATTTTTCATAATATTAAATTTTAAAGTTAAGATAATAACTAAGTTAAGTTTCTTAATAAATACCAGATGTCCACTAACATTCTTATAATGAGTTTATCTTTAATTTTAGGTGTACCTCACTTTCCCCCGGAATGCCGTCCGGCCGCAACGGCTTCCAGGTGGTTTTTGTTACAAACATAAAGCAAAAAAAACACGAGTCAAGTAAACGCAAGTTAAATTTTATTCAATGTTTTCTTTATTTTATGTTAAAATGCGACTACTACTTATTTTTCAATAGTAGAATTGAAGTTTTAAAAGGTTAAAATATGAAATTAGTAACATTTTGACATCACTTTGTTTATTTATTAAAACATTTTGAATATAATTCAAAACCAGGTTAACATAATCTTATTTTATTCTTAACATTATTTAACACGCAACCGCATAAACTTTTCCATGATTTTACTATGATTATGAAGGCTATGGATTCACAAAAATAACACTCCTCCCGCCGGCGCGGAGATTCCTCGTCGCTTCGCTCCGTCGGAATAACAGAGTGCTACGGATTTTATTAAGATTTTTATTTGTACATTTCGAAGGAGTTGCGAAGCAACGACTGAGAAATCTCATTAACCCGCTCCGTCGGTGTCTCCTGCCACCGACGGCTTCATTATTCAAGCACAACTTGTTGTGAGTATGAAAAGACTTCTCACATTCGTTCGAAGTAACAGTATAATTAAAACATTTCCGGCGGGGAGACAAGCCTTGGCGCAGGCTCTCCCGCCGCAAAAGGTGAGACGGCTTTGTCCGGCTCACCGGCTATCTGAGGAGACAAGGGCCGCCGAGCGAAGCGAGGCGGCATGCAGGCTCCGAAGATGGCGGAGCAAGACGCACGCCGGAGCGTGAGCGGAGGCGTGCCGGCTTGCGGAGTCCGGAGGGAGACAAGGCGTGGCTTTGGGTTTGGACTGCAGGAAGCCTTTGGCTCCCGGAGGTGCGGAGTGAAACGCCGGCAAGGCGGTTCACGGAGCCAAAGGCGAGACAAAAGCCCTGTTTGGAACACAGCAAGGAAGGGCTTGAAGGCTCGCCTGTTCACTCAAAAAATAAAATAGGCATTGAATTACAGTTGTTTTAATAGCCTGCTCCCTAACAAAAGTTCATACAGAATGCCGATGAGGTA
>JALVDN010000264.1 GCA_027008965.1 Flavobacteriales bacterium
CGACGAGCCTAATTCGGGTTTGGATCCCAAAACCGCTATCCGGATAGATGATTTGTTGCACGATTTAACGGTGAAATATGACACCACAACCCTGGTGAATACGCATGACATGAATTCCATCATGGAGATTGGTGAAAAAATCATTTTATTGAAAAACGGCTATAAAGCCTGGGAAGGTAGCAAAGACGAAGTTTTCTATTCGGACAATCCGGATTTGAACGATTTTGTTTTCAATTCGGATTTGTTCAAAATGGTGAAAGAATTGATGATGAAAAGCGGACGGAAATGAAGAAGGGCAGGGTGATTAAATCCACGGGAAGTTTTTATGATATCCAAGCGGAAGACGGAAAGATTTATAAGGCTAAAATACGCGGCAAATTCCGTTTGAAAAACTTGAAAACCACCAATCCGGTGGCGGTGGGAGATTGGGTGATGTTTGAAATCAAACCCGATGGCATGGCGGTCATCAAAGAAATATTACCGCGCAAAAATCATTTGCTTCGCAAATCCACCAATCTTTCCAAAAAGTATCATATTTTGGCGTCCAATATTGATCAGGTTTTTGTTATTTACACTCCGAAATATCCTGAAACACTCCTGTCCTTTCTGGACCGGATATTGCTTTCGGCCGAGGCTTATCATATTCCTGTCAAGTTGTTAATCAATAAAATGGATTTATTTAAGGATGATGCGGAAGCTTTGGATAAAATAGAAAATTTCAAAAGGATTTATTCGAAAACGGGTTATCCTATTTTGGAAGTTTCGGCGAAAACCGGTGAGAATTTGGATAAATTAAAAGACTGGATGAAAGATCAAGTGTCCATGTTTACGGGCAATTCCGGAGTGGGCAAATCCAGTTTGATTAACGCTGTTGTTCCCGGATTGAACATCAAAACCAAACCGGTTTCCGAAGTGCATGCCCAGGGGCGGCATACCACCACTTTTGCACAAATGTATCCTTTGCCTTTTGGAGGCTACATCATTGATACGCCGGGTGTGAGAGCATTCGGAACGGTAGAAAGCGAGGCGTCGGAAGTGCGGAATTATTTTCCGGAAATACGCCGTTTTCAACATGACTGTAAATTCAACAATTGCATGCACATCAACGAACCGCAATGTGCCGTGAAACAAAAGGTGGAAGAAGGAGAAATTCCGCTGGAGCGATATCGTTCCTATTTAGATATTGTGGATGAAATCCGCTCGGGTTTTTCGCCTTACAGACAAAAAAAATACGATTTATGAGAGTGGTTGTTCAACGTGTCAAAGAAGCTTTTGTTAAAGTGGATGAAAAGGAAGTGGGCCGTATCGGGACCGGACTTTTGGTTTTGCTCGGTATAGAGCATGACGATACACAAGACGATGCGGATTGGCTGGTGCATAAATTGGAAAACCTTCGTATATTTAATGACACGGAAGGTGTGATGAATGTATCGGTGAAAGATATAGGCGGAGAAGTGCTGATTGTGAGTCAGTTCACTTTGCATGCCAAAACCAAAAAAGGTTTCAGGCCTTCCTATATGCGTGCGGCAGGCCCGGAGAAAGCCATTCCGCTGTATGAATATTTTGTTGAAAAATTCAATGAAAAAATGCCGGAAAAAATTCAAACGGGTCAATTCGGCGCCATGATGGATGTGCATTTGGTCAATTGGGGGCCGGTGACGATTATTATTGATACCAAAAATAAAGATTTGTAAAAATGAGTGATAAAAACTGGAAACCGCTTCAAGCGGAAGTAGATAGATGGATCAAAGAACACGGCGTGAGATATTTCAACGAACTGACCAATATGGCCATACTCACCGAAGAAGTGGGGGAGGTGGCCCGGATCATGGCTCGTCGCTACGGTGAACAAAGCGAGAAAGAAACCGACAAGCAAAAAGATCTGGGAGAAGAATTGGCCGATGTTTTGTTTGTCACCTTGTGTTTAGCCAATCAAACGGGGGTGGATTTGGACGAAGCATGGCGGCGAAGGATGGATAAAAAAACCAAACGCGATAATAAAAGGCACAAAGAAAATCCGAAGCTTAAAAACGAATGACCAAGTTTCAAAAAATATTGAAAGAAATCCGGTCGGGCGCCTTTCATCCGGTTTATTTTTGGAGCGGTGAAGAACCCTACTTCGGCAGGAAAGCCGAGGCGGAATTATTGAAGCATGTGGTGGATGAACAAGCCAAAACGTTTGATGAGATCATCTTATACGGAAATGAAACTTCATTGGATGATATTTTACTGCAAGCGGGCCGTTTTCCCATGATGGGGAGCAAGCAGCTTATGGTTGTTCGAGAAGCCCAATATCTTTTCAAAAAAGACAAAGCCGTTCAGCAATTGAAAAATTATTTGTCCGCACCCCATGATACCACCGTTATCAGTTTCAGATATTCGGGTAAACCCGGGGCCAAAATAAAAAATGCTTTATCCAAAAGTCAAAACATAATCTATCATGAGGCCAAACCGCTATATGAAAATCAAGTGGCCGATTTTATTATGACCTTATTTGAAGATTACGGTTTTCAAGCCGATTATAAATCCGCTTTGATGATGACTCAATTGATCGGCACCGATCTATCGCGAGCCGAGCATGAACTGGAGAAACTCTCTTTAGTGCTGAAAGAAAACGAAAAAATTACGCCGGACAAAATAGAAGAATATATAGGCATTAGTAAAGATTTCAACGTCTTTGAATTCAAAACCGCCATTGCCGAAGGGAATTTGAAAAAAGCCCGGCAAATAGCCTGGTTTTTTCAGCAAAACCCCAAGGAACATCCCATTCTGATGATACTTTCCATTCTATATAATTTCTTCTCAAAGCTATATGCCTATCATCTTTCAAAAAACAAATCCAACCGTGGATTGTTGGCCAAAGAATTAGGTGTGAATCCCTATTTTCTCAAAGAATACGAGCAAGCCGCACGGGTTTATCCCATGAAGAGAGTATCAAGGGTTGTATCGGTTTTAAGAGAACTGGATTTGAAAGCCAAGGGGATGAATGCCGGTTCGGCCGGATATGAAGATTTAATGAATGAACTAATATTTAAAGTCATACTTTCATCATGAAAAAACAAAAGTATAAAGTTTTCCGCGCCAAGGATGCCGTCAAATTAAAAGGTTTTTTAGATGGATTGTTTAACAAAACGCCCAGGGATCATTACATTATAAAAATGGTTGAAAAAGAAATTCCGTTTCATGCGTTTTTAAAAATATTGGAACCTTTTATGAATAAAATCGAATGGTATACCAAGGAAAAATCGCTTGTTTTTGTACGTGAGGATTATGACCCGGATGAAATACCTGAAGGCATTTCCATAGCGCCCTCTGAATTAGAAGCGTCGGATATCATTGATTTTGAAGAGATAGAAAGGGAATTGGGATTGAATGAATAATCTAATGTACACCCAAAAAGTGTTTTAAATCTTCAATTTGATTTTCCCACAACATATTGAAACTGTCTTCATCTTCGTCCGAAAAATCGGTTACAATCAATGAAACATCATCGGTCAGTTCATCCACATTTATTTTGAATTCGGTATAATAATCGGTTTGTTCCCCGTTTTCATCAAGCCAAGTATACCTTACTCTTTCATTTTTTTTCTGCCTGCTGATAATTGCTTTTTCTTTTTGATCATCCCAGATAAAAGTGTAGATATGACCACGAACGTTTACATCATCTGCAAACCATTGGGCAAGGTTGGACGGGAGCGTCAAGTATTGATATAACATGGAGGGCGAAACATTGATCAAGAATTCCAGCTGGTATTTTTTTTTCTTACTCATGGTTTTATGTGGGTTTTTCGGGATGTCAATTTTCACGCAAAATATGAAATTTTATTTTTAAAACAAATTGTGTTGATTTTAACAATGGAATAATTTTTGATGTAATTTTTAATTCGGATTTAACATTTGAGAGCTTTTAAAGTTATTCAGAATTATTTAGATTTGTGAAACTTAAATATAAAGTATACGTATGAGAAATTTATTTTTTATTGTTCTGATAATTTTTGGTTCCCTTTTTTCCAAAGCCCAATTTATTAAAAAAGCAGACAATGTAAAAGGTCATATTGTCTTTCAAGAAATAAAACCAGTTGAATATAATTACTATCAGATTGATATAAACGGTTTAAAAAACCGTTTGGCTGACGCACCTAAGCGATTTTCAGGAGAGGTTTCTCGAGTATCGTTACGGATGCCTGTAGATTTTCAAGGACATGAGGATGTTTTTACGATGTATGAGACCCAATATATGGAAGAAGGTTTGGCCGCTAAATATTCTAACTATAAAACTTATGTAGGTTCTTCCAAGTCCGGAAGAAAATTATACATTACTTTGACCCCTTATGAAAATAATTTTGTGGTTTTACAACCGGATGTAGCCACTTATTTGATTAAACCTTACACGGACAGCAATACCTTCATCGGGTTTCATATAGATAAACAAATAGATTGGCATTTTGATTTTACATGTGAAACTGAAGGAGAGATATTCCACCGGGATTTGCCGGCAGGAGCCCGTTTTGATGACCGGATTTTAAGAAAATACCGGTATGCCATTTCCACCACCGGAGAATTTTCACAATATACATGGCAACGTTTGGGCGTTTCCAATTCGGCATCCGATGCGGATAAAAAAGCGGCGGTTATAAGTGCATTATTAACTGCCGTTTCGCGGATCAACAGTGTTTATGAAACCGATATGGGTATGAGTTTTACCTTAGTCAATAACAATGATTTAATTGTATATTTGGATGCTTCAACTGATCCGTTTGATAATTCCACTACAAACATGAGTTCCCTTCTCGGAGCTAATCAAAATGCAGTAGATTCAAATATTGGACAAAGCAATTACGATGTAAGTCAAGTATGGTGTCAAGGTGGATTGCAGGGCTTGGCTATGCTTGGAGTGGTTTGTACAAGTTCCAAAGCAAGTGGAGCGGTAAGAGGACCACAACCCGAAACCGACAGGTTTATCATCTCCGTGGCTTCGCATGAAATGGGACATCAATTCGGTGCAACGCATACTTTTTCCAATTCATGCGGTGGAAATAGAAGTATTCAAACCGCATTTGAATCGGGTAGCGGGGCCACCATTATGGCCTATGCAGGTATTTGTCCGCCCGATTTACAAAATTGGACTTATGACAGATTTTATAAAGCCAGTATTCAACAATTCAGACAAAACTTGTCCACCACCGGTTCATGCGCCCAAGAAATCAACTTGACCAATCAACCTCCTGTTGTCAATGCAGGTGTTGATAAATATATCCCCAAACAAACGCCTTTTGTTTTAACCGCCAATGCCTCGGATCCGGATGGAGATGCGCTGACTTATGCATGGGAGGAATTGGATCAAATGGATCCCAATGAAGTCAATCCGCCCAGCCCTACATGGCAACAAGGGCCGATGTTCAGACCTTTTGAAGTCTCAAATAAACCCTACAGGTATTTTCCTAGATTGGATTCTATATTAGCAAATCGTTTATCTACAAGGTGGGAAGTTTTACCTGCTGTGGAACGAATTTTACATTTTGCTGTAACGGTTAGAGACAATAACATTGAAGGAGGTCAAGTGAAATATGATGAAATATTTTTAGGTGTGAGAAATGACGCGGGACCGTTTGAGGTGACTTCTCAACAAAACGTGGAAACATGGCTGCCGGGTGAAAACCGTACTGTCACTTGGAATGTGGCGGGAACCGACGGCGGAAATGTCAATTGCTCTCATGTGGATGTTATTTTATCTCTGGACGGCGGACAAACATTTACGGATACATTGGCTGCAAACGTGCCCAATAACGGAAGTGCCACCTTTGGTGTACCCAATGTCAATACACCGCAAGGCAGAATTATGGTCAAAGCCCGTGATAACTATTTCTTTTCTTTAAGTCAGGCACAAGTGATCATCGGAAATTATCAACAGCAATGTTTTACATTTATTTCCAATCCTTCATTGCCGATTCCCGATAATGATACAAACGGTACGGCGGATACACTTCATGTAAATGATCATTGGTTTGTTCAGGATGTAAACGTGGACGTAAACATCACACATCCATATGTGCGTGATTTGAAAGTGGAATTAGAAGGCCCCGACGGTACAAACGTTGTATTATGGAACCATAATTGCGGAGGTCAGGATAATTTGGTATTGACTTTTGATGATCAAGGAAACAACTTGAATTGTAATCAATTGACTGGTAATCTGAAGCCTGTACAAGCGCTCTCCGCATTTTCAGGCAAATATTCCGACGGTGATTGGATACTCAAAGTAAGCGACAATCAATCGCCCGATGCGGGAACATTGAATAGCTGGCAATTGCAAATCTGCTACTTGGTCGGAGTGGATAAAAAGAGTTTTAAAAATGTGAAGATCTATCCTAATCCTGCCCGTGATTTGTTGCATATTGAAATTCCCGATGCGGATGCCCATATGCGGTTGGAACTTGTAGATTTAACCGGAAGAATTATCTTTGAAAAAAGTTTTAATCATACCTCCGGAGAATTTATACAAAATATACCGGTATCAAACTATCAAACAGGTTATTATATCCTGAGCGTTGAAGGAGAAAACAGAACTTATAAAACAAACATTTTGATTAATAACTAAAACTTCATCTATGAAAAAAGTATTAACGCTTCTTATTTTATTGACTATCGGATTATCGTTCGGTCAACACGGGAAATTTTTCACCCCCGTAAAACATGCTACGGGAACCGTTACTTATCCTGATGACCGCATGCCGTCATCCTACCAATTGTTTAAAATTGATAAAGATGTTTTATTGCAATTGGTTTCCAATGCACCCGATCAATTTTCCGGCTACGATTCCCATATAATCGTTGCATTTCCTTTGGCGGACGGGAGTGTCCGGGAATTTAAAATGTTCAGGGCACACCCCATGTCTCCCGGTTTGGAAGCGAAAGCGGAAGATAATTATTCTTTTGTAGGGATAGCACTCAAATCACCTATGAAAATCCGTTTGGATATCAATATTTTAGGTGTTTTTTGGGGTATATACCATACCGGAAAAAGTCAATCCGTTTTACAGCCTTTTGACAATGACGGAACCTATATCACTTACTTCAAAAAGGATCAACCGAATCCGGGACATACATGTGAAGTCACCGATGTTTTGAACATTGATTCGCCGGAAAGTTTTGAACGTCCCGCTTATGAAGACGGAATCCTTCGTCAGTATGATTTGGCATTTGCCGCCAACGGTGAATATTCGCAATTTCATGTACAGCAAGCTATCAATAACGGAACATTACCAAGTAATCCCACGGATGCCCAGAAAAAGCAAGCCGTATTAGCGGCGCTTACAACAACGACCAACCGTGTGAATGAAGTTTATGAAACCGATTTGGCCATACATCTGACATTGATTTCAAACAACTTGGATATCATTTACTTAGATCCGAACACTGACCCGTATTCTAATAATAATCCCGGTGCATTACTTTCGGAAAACCAATCCAATTTGGATAGTGTGATTGGTTCATCCAATTATGATATCGGACATGTAGCCACAACCGGAGGAGGAGGAGTAGCCGGATTGGGTGTTGTGTGTGTCAACGGACAAAAGGCAAGAGGAGAAACAGGTTCAGATAATCCTGTTGGGGATGCTTATGATATTGATTATGTGGCACATGAGATGGGACATCAATTCGGTGCCAACCATACTTTTGCCAATTCATGCGGAGGAAACCGCAACAGTTCAACTGCTGTGGAGCCGGGAAGTGGATCCACTATTATGGCTTATGCGGGCATTTGTAGCCCGAATGTTCAACAACACAGCGATGATTATTTTCATGTGGTTTCACAAGACGAGATTAAAAATCATGTTACTTCCCAGTCTTGCCACACAACTATTAACCTGACGCACGGAACGCCCACGGTTTCAGCCGGGCCGGATAAATATATTCCCAAAGAAACTCCTTTTATTATTGAAGCAACAGCCAATGACCCTACGGATAATGCAACCTTGACTTATGTTTTTGATGAAATAGATGCTTATAATGGAAGTAATCAAAGCTATACTCCTTCCGCTACACAAACAAGCGGTCCGGCATTCAGGTCATTAGGCCCCAGAACGGAAAATTATCGCTATTTTCCCAAGTTAAGCAGTATTTTGGATGGTTCTTATGGAAATTCTTGGGAGTCTCTTGCTTCCGTTACACGGGTATTGTCCTTTGACGTGGTGGTTAGAGATAATCATCCCGGTGGAGGTCAAGTGCAAACAGACAGAATTTACCTGGGGGTTAGAAATGATGCAGGACCCTTCAGAATCACTTCGCAACAAAGTGATGAAACATGGAATCCGGGTGATACCAAAACCATTACCTGGAATGTGGCGGGAACAGACGGTGGTCAAGTGAATACACCTACAGTGGATATTTATTTATCTACGGATAATGGAGCTAGTTTTTCACAACTTATTTTGGGTGATACGCCCAATGACGGTTCAGAAACCATTACCGTTCCCAATGTCAACACTCCCAACGGAAGAATCATTGTAAGAGGACATAACAACTATTTCTTTGACATCAGTCAAGGAAAAATCACCATAGGAAATTATCAAACCCAGTGTTTTACTAATTCAACATCTCCTTCAATGAGTATTCCCGATAATACTCCAAGCGGAATCACTTCCACTATAAATGTTTCACAAAATGTAACCATTAGCGATTTGAATGTTGATTTGGATATTTCACATACCTATATCAATGACTTGAGAATAAAGCTCACATCTCCGCAAGGAACAACGGTTACCATTTTTGACCGGGCCTGTGCTGGGCAAGATAATCTGAATGTGACTTTTGATGATGAGTCTCCTGCCATGGATTGTTCGCAAATGAATGCAGGAAACAGTTATGCACCTTCCAATCCCTTATCTGCATTTGACGGAGAAAACAGCCAAGGAACCTGGACGTTAACTGTGTCCGATAATGCCAATCAAGATACGGGGACACTGAACAGTTGGGGTTTGGAAATTTGTCATATCACCACTGCAGTGGAGAACAGCCAAATTCCGGGTTTGAAATTGTATCCTAACCCGGCTTCGGGGTATGTGCATATTTCGTTTGCTCCACAATC
>JALVDN010000265.1 GCA_027008965.1 Flavobacteriales bacterium
ATCGACCAAATCCCTTGCCCTTTTCTCAAAGATAACAAATGTACCGTCTATGAAGACCGTCCCGACGATTGCCGGTCGTATCCGCATTTGCATAAGCCCTATTTTATTTCAAGACTGTGGAGCGTGATCGATAATTATTCCATCTGTCCCATTGTGTTTAATGTTGTTGAACGCTTGAAAGACGAGCTTGGTTTTAGAAGATAATGTCTTGGATATTTGCCTGTAATATTTTTAAATCCCGGGCTTGTCAAAACATATAAAACGCGCCAGGGATGGGAGCGGTATGAGGCGAGCCGAATTCAAGCGGACAGCCCGGTGCCCGGCGGGTGAAAACGCCGGCGGATGAGCTTTTTGGTGAAGTCCGCCGGCATGTTTGAACCCGTGCGGGCAGGCGCCCAATCATAAGAGCAAACCAGACGGAAAAGAGGACGAAAACAGCCTTGTATGAAGCCGTCAATTTTTTGTATATTTGCAGTCGCAAAGAGGCCCCGTGGCGTAACTGGATAGCGCAACTGACTACGGATCAGTAGGTTGCAGGTTCGAATCCTGCCGGGGTCGCTTTTTTATTTTAAGCCCCATTGCTCTTGAAAAAATTTTTTCAAATAACCGCATTGCTTACCGGACTTTTTTGGTCTTTTCTTGTCAGTTCACAAAACATTACGATTTACACCGGTAATCAAACCCAGTGGATTATTGTCCGTCAGCTTTACGGCGAACATAAACGGTATCTTTTCAGTGTGGATAACCCGGGAGATGGTGTTTTCAGGTTTTCATTGAAAAAATATCCGCCAGGAGAATATGCGGTGCAGTTTAACGGTGAAATGGATAAAATCTTAAGGTTTATTTATAACTATGAGGATATCGTTTTAAAAGTTGATGGAAAGAATTTTTCTTATCCCGGGGTGGTTCAATCCAAAGAAAATAGTGTGTATATACCTTTTTTGAAAAAAACACGTGAAGTAAAAAAACGATATGATGAACTGAGGGATTATTATGCCGATACGGGGAATCCGGTTTATCAAATTGAATATGAAAATCTTAAAAGAGAATACATGCACTTTTTAACAAAGTCATTAAAAGACTCCGAGGGCAAGCTTGTGTTCAATTATATTTCGCAATTGGTTCCTTTTCTTCCTAATAAACTTTATAGAAGTAAGAAACTTTCCATTCAAATGGCCGAGGAACATTTTTTGGATTGGTTTCATCCGGATTCAAAGCATTTAATACGTTCAGGGTTGATTATGGAAAAAGTAAATGATTATGTTTTCGGGATTCCCATTCTTGAATTCGGAAAAAATAGAACCGACGTATATAAAAAACGCGTGGCTAAAGTGCTTGCCAAAGCACAAGTAGAAGAAATAAAGGCTCAAATCATTTTTTATTTACTCAAAAGATTTTCAACCATTGATAAAAAAGTTTTAAAGACTTTGGAGGCCTATCATAACCGGTTGCCCGAGCGGTTACAAGACCCCGATTTGTTGCAGAACTTTCTGAACTACAAAGCGCCTGTTGTGGGAAATTATTTGAACCTCAACAGATTGGCTGACAATAAAAAATTAAAATTAAAAAAGGCAAATTATTATTTGGTTATTTTCCAAAGCCCTTCTTGTCAACAGTGTGGGTTGCTTCTGCCAAAACTGAATGAACAATTAAAAACCCGTGGCAAGGTGGAAGTTGTCAATGTGAGTTTTGAAGATGAAACCGAACTTTGGAAGAACTTTAACCAAACCTATAAAAAGTGGAAAAACATACAAATCACCACGGATAAACTGGCGAATATCATCGGATATTACAGGCTGCAATATTTACCCACGATTATTTTGGCCGATAAACATTTTGTTATTCTGGAAAAAATTTACGGTCAAAATGATATCTTGGAAATGTTAAAGCATTATGAACTTTTGAAGAAATGAATAAAGATAAAAACAAACCCAAGCGGATTGAAGATCTGGGGGAATTTGGCCTGATCAAATTCCTGACCGATGATGTGAAAATCACACGCCCTACCACAATTAAAGGCATCGGAGATGATGCGGCGGTGATTGGTTATGAGGATAAATTCACACTAGTGAGTTCGGATATGTTGGTGGAAGGCATTCATTTTGATTTATCTTATATGCCGTTGAAACATTTGGGTTATAAAACCGCCGTGGTGAATTTTTCGGATATCTATGCCATGAATGGTATGGCTGAACAATTCTTACTGAACATAGCCGTTTCAAACCGTTTCGGTTTGGAGGCTTTGGATGAATTTTATACGGGGGTGAAATTGGCCTGTGAAAATTATGGGGTTGATCTTGTGGGGGGTGATACTACCTCTTCAACCAAAGGGATGATATTATCCGGAACGGCTGTGGGTA
>JALVDN010000266.1 GCA_027008965.1 Flavobacteriales bacterium
TATAATTCTCCATAATTTCCCGCAGGCTCATATCCTTTCCAATCTTGAAAAGCGGGAGGAATTTTATTTTGGGGTGCCGCAATTTTTTATCAATTTCATCTTCCACCCTGTTTCGCAATCTTATATGCCACATAGGCAATCCGTCTTCAATTTTCCCGTAAGGAAGCGCATTTTGGTCCACCACTATCACCCTGATTCCATGTTGGGCCAATTGATAGGCGGCCTCGCTTCCCGCTACACCCGCTCCAATCACCAATGCCAAATGTTCCCGCTCATGATGTTTTTCCATGCCAAAAAATTTAATTGCAAAATTAGATATTAAAAATGAAATGTCTTCTCAAATTATTTTAGATTCACTTTTCTTTGGGCGCCTTGTGGCGTGCTCCGTTTAAATCTTTTTCGGCTCAGCCTGCGGATGTAAAGTTGGCCTGCGGGGTCTCCCGGCATTCGCCGGCGAGCCTCCTCGGCCAAACATCCGCTCGGCTTCGCCTTCAAAAGGATAACACTCCGCCCGCCGGCGCGGAGATTCCTCGTCGTTCCGGCATGCGCCGGAACTCCTTCGGAATGACATTGCGCTACTGATTTTGTTGTAGGAGAGCTTGTCATTTCGAAGGCGTTGCGAAGCAACGACTGAGAAATCTCAATAAAATATAAACCGGCGGGGAGACAAGCCTTGGCGCAGGCTCTCCCGCCGCCTGAGGAGACAAATGGCGCCGAGCGAAGCGAGGCGGCATAATGGCTCCGAAGATACGTAGCAAGACGCCCGCCGGAGCGTAAGCGGAGGCGGGCCGGCTTGCGGAGTCCGGAGGGAGACAAAGGCGTTTGTGTTGGATTTGTTTATGTGAAGGAAGCCTTTGGCTCCCGGAGGTGCGGAGTGAAACGCACGAAGGGCGGTTCACGGAGCCGTGAGCCCAAACAAGCGATAGCGCAGGTTGGGCGAAACACGGAGCAAGACTTTTATCAATAAAAGGCTTGCGAACTGGCGCAGGAAGACCGCTTGCGGGCTTCCGGAGCCCCAACATCAACCCGGAGAAATAACATTATGTGATGTGAAACCTTTAAAAAAATTGGCTGGTTAGTCTTATATTTGTCACTGAATATACACACTGATGAAAGAAATTATTTCCGTCAATTTTGAAGAAATTTATCTGAAAGGCCAAAATCAGAAGTTTTTTGCGGATGTTTTGAGAGATCAACTCAAAACCAAATTGAAAACGTTTGGCCCTAAATTACACTTTGCACACCGCCACGGTGGTTCCATCTTTATTGAAGTCAATGAAAATTTAGAGCCGGACGAATGGGAAAGCATAAAAAAAATTATTTCTCAAACGCCGGGAGTGACGGGATTTTATAAGGCTTTGCAAATTCCTGCTGATAAAGATAGAATTATAGAAACCGCGCTACGCTTGGACGAAGAAAAGATTTTGAAAGCAAAAAGTTTCCGGGTGACGGCCAAACGTTTGGATAAAACTGCAGCGTTTACTTCAAGAGAATTGGCAGCGGATGTGGGTGCGGCCATCGTGCAAAAATTCGGCACGAAAGTGGATTTGACCCGGCCTGATTATACCATATATATAAAAGTAAGGAAGGATGGAGCTTTGATTTATGACGAAATGATTCCCGGCATTGGCGGATTGCCTGTGGGTACATCGGGCAAAGCCGTGGCATTGCTTTCGGGCGGTATTGATTCTCCTGTGGCGGCATTTATGGCCATGACGCGCGGACTGGAAGTGACAGCGGTTCATTTTCATTCGGTGCCCAAAACTTCGCCTCAATCCATTGAAAAAGTGAAAGCTTTGGCTAAAAAACTCACTGCCTTTCAACCCAAGTTGAAACTTTACATCATTCCTGTTTTACCCATTCAACAAGCCATTGCCCGGCATACCGACTCCAAGCTACGTTTGATTTTACTCCGGCGATTCATGTACATGCTTGCCACAAAAATAGCTGAACAAGAAAGTGCCAAGGCATTGATCACCGGTGATTCATTGGGACAGGTGGCTTCTCAAACCTTGGAAAACCTGATGGCTATCAGTGAAGTGACAAGTTTATTTCTTTTCCGGCCGTTGATTGCATTGGACAAAAAATACATCATTGAAAAAGCCCGGGAAATCGGCACTTATGATATATCCATACAACCCCATGACGATGCATGCGCCCTGTTCACCCCCAAACGCCCCGAAACCAAAGCCAAACCCGATTATGTACGAAAAGAATGGAACCGTTTGGATGTTGAACAACTTTTAAAACAGGCGATGCAATCCGTGAAAATATTTGAAATTCAATAATTTTTCTGCCTTTTTTTCTTTATATTTGACAAATAGGCTTTTTTACATAATATTATTTATTCCGTTTAAG
>JALVDN010000267.1 GCA_027008965.1 Flavobacteriales bacterium
CATTGATGTATTGACCCTGACGGCCACACCCATTCCACGTACACTTCAATTTTCACTGATGGGGGAAAGGGATTTATCCTTAATCCGTACGGCACCGCCAAATCGTTATCCCATACATACCATCGTAACGAGTTTTTCACCCGATGTAATTGAGCAAGGTATTCGCCGTGAATTGGAAAGAGGCGGACAAGTATTCTTTGTTCAAAACCGTATCAAAAACCTGGAAGAAACAACCCGTTTCATTCAACAGCTTGTACCCGAAGCAAGAATTGCAGTAGCTCACGGAAAAACGCAAGGAAAAGAACTTGAAAAAATCATGCTGGATTTCAGCATGGGGAAATACGATATATTGATAAGCACCGCCATTGTGGAAAGCGGATTGGATGTGCCCAATGCCAACACAATATTTGTTTTGGATGCACACCAATTCGGACTGGCCGATTTACATCAACTACGCGGACGGGTGGGCAGGTCCAACCGTCAGGCCTATTGCTATTTTATCATACCATCCTACGAAGCTATCTCGGATGAAGCCCGTAAGAGAATGCAAGTTTTGGAATCGTTTACCGAATTGGGCGGAGGATTTGAAATTGCCATGAAAGACTTGGAAATTCGCGGCGCAGGCGATCTACTCGGCGCAGAACAAAGCGGGTTTATCAATGAGTTGGGTTTTGATTTATACCAAAAAATCCTGCAAGAAGCCGTGGAAGAAGTAAAACAAGAAGATTTTCAAGAATTGGAAACCAATCATCCGGTTACTTCGCTTCCGGAAATCCAGCTCATATCCGATGAAGACTGGCACATTCCCCAAAAATATATACCTTCAGGGCGCGAGAGATTATTCTATTATCAAAAACTGGCTGAAATCAAACATCCTGAGGAAATTCAAACCGTTTTGGATGAAATGGAAAACCGTTTCGGGTCTTTACCCGAAGAAGTAAAACAATTGGCTGAAGCCATTGAAATGAAACTTTTAGCCGCCCGTTTGGGCTTTGAAAAGGTGGTAATAAAAAACCGTAAAATGCTTCTTTATTTTTCTGAAAACAACCCCTATATCACCCCTGAAAAATGGAATTTGATTTTGCGTTTCATTCAACAAACACATCACCGGGTTCAATTGAAAAAGAAAAATGAGGAACAATACTATTTACTTGTGGCCCCTGTCAAAAAAACGGAAGAGGCTTGGAATTTTTTAAAAGACCTCAACGACTTTATAATTGACCCTGTTTCATGAAACCAAAAAATAAAAAAAGGCTGCCCGATCAATAGACAGCCTTTTCAGATAATATTAATCGCATTTAATCTTTAACATATGCTTCGGGAGGAACCGGTTGAGGAGCAGGAACTCCATTAATAATACCATTGTTTTTCTTAGCCTCTTCGTCAATATAATTTTGGGCCTCTTCCATACTACGGTGAATAATATCTACCTTTCGTAAACCGGTATTTTTCATACCCCGTTTAATGAGATAAACGGTTAATGCCAACAACAAAACCCACCATAAAAACAGGATAAATTGTTGCACGTGAATATTATCGGAAAACAGTTCATAAACTTTATACTTATCCGTCCATGAACCATTTTTACCTGCTAATACGGTTGATGAAAGGAAATTTTTATGTTCTTTATAAAATAACGTAAAAGGTAAATATCCCACAGCAAAGCCAATAAATCCAACCCACGTATTCAAATATCCCAATCCCAAACGCATATAAGAACGAATTTCACAACCAATCAATAAAACCGCTCCCATTCCCAATAAAAGGCCTCCGATAAAATTCCCGTATGTCAGTGAATATTTAACTTTCCCGGCAAAACCCGGTTCAACACCAAAAAATGACCATGCTAATAAAATAAACCCGAGCATCACAACCCAATGCGCCGAAATACCTATAATAGGCGCATAACTTCTCATTAACGTTCTGGTGATACGCGGAACTCCCAACTTGGCATAAAATGGGTCTTTTTTACGCATACTATCCGCCGTTTCAGCCGAAACCAAAGCGCATTCGGTTCCAAAACCGGATTTTCCCAAACCTATTCCGCCTATAATTCCGGCTATAAGTGTGGCTATTACATAAAACCAACCTTTGTGATCAACCGATTTGTTAAATGGAACTATTTTTTCACCTTTTATATGAGCGGCATATTCGGGTGCAAACAATCCCCCATACAGGGCATACAAAACAAACAATAGGAGCAAGAATAAACTTATCCAAAAGATAATCCTTTTTTTAGGATTGTAACCTTCTCTATAGGTGGCTTGCTCACCTTTATCAGCATTTTTAACATAAGCCAGTGTTTCCTGATGCTTAAAATATCCTGCCAGTTTC
>JALVDN010000268.1 GCA_027008965.1 Flavobacteriales bacterium
CCACCGAATCAAGCAACGGTCAAGAAGACCACGTGAGCATGGGTGCCAACAGCGTTTTAAAAACCCGCGAAATATTGGACCATACCCAAACCGTACTTGCCGTGGAACTCCTCACCGCCATGCAAGCCCTTCACTTCAGGGACAAAAAACCTTCCCCCGCCATAGAAAAATTCCTCCAACCTTTCCGCCAAAAAATTCCCTTCCTTACCAACGATGAAATACTCTACACCAAAATAAACCAAGTCCGGCAAATCATTGAAAACTTTCCCGGAGAACTTTTGCAAAATAACATGCAATAATTTTTTCAGGGCGCCTTATGGCGTGCTCCGTTTAAATCTTTTTCGCCCCGCTCGGTTTTTGGCAAAGCACGGCTGCGGGGTCTCCTCATCGTAGCTCGGAGCCTCCTCGCCGTGGCCAAAAAATCCGGCGGGCCTTCAAAAGGATACCACTGCGCCCGCCGGCGCATTTTATAAATTCTTTTCGTTGAAAAAAACCAACCGGATGGGCGATTTTAATTATTCTACCTTTAGCATTCTATGTACTGTATAAACTTTTTTTAGCGTATCATAATGTTTTTGAAATAATTTATTTTTTCGAATAACAAAGGTGTCCACAGGTTCTTTGTGTTTTAAGTATTTGGTGTACTTTGGCATGTAATTAAAACTATCAATTTTATAAAACATCGTGTCGCAAAACAGATAAACTTTCTTGCCATCGGTTTTCCATTTTCCATAACTTTTGATGGCACAAGTTTCGTAATAATATGTACTATCTTCAAAAAGTTTAAGTTCTGTTTGATAGGCATAATGTTTATAAAATAAAAAATCAAAAAGGTAGGGGCGATTAGGATTCACATAATATTTTCCTAAATAAGCCTGTTTATTTCCGGAACAACCCCAAATGACAACAGAAAACAAACTAATCCATAAAAACCGGTTGATCCAATCTTTGTGTGATTTCATGGTTTGTTTTGTTGGTGAGTTCATGGGTTAATTTGACAATTAAAAATATTGAATTTTTTTAAAGTTTAATTTTTCATCTGTTTTGTATTACAACTAAGGAATACAAATGCTTATTTTATTTTGATGAAATATGATCAAAATATACTTTTTTGAAAACGCCTACAACGAAACCTTTCGAATTTTTTTCGCCCGCAGGACGAAAAGAATATTTTTGTGGAATAACTTTTCTTTTAAAAGTTAACTCAATTTAAATAGATTTCACCATGAATAAAAAATTTCTTTCCTAAAGATTGTGGACTGGTGATAAAAAGATTTGTGAAATTTTTCAAATCCGATTTACTATTAACCTTATAAAGGTGAAAAAATAAATCAACATTTTCTGATTCTTTACCGAGTTCCCCGTAAAAAATTACTTTCTTGTTATCATTGGCTTTCAATGTGAATAAATAAGTTTTTTCATCTACCTCTAATGGCTTTTTAGGAATAATTTCCATGTACTTATCCTTACCGAAATTAATTTCAAGTACATTTTCCCATAATTTTTGGAGATTACCATCGGAATCAATTTGATAAAAATCCAAAGTTAAAGTTTGTTTGGACTGAGGAGCTTTTTTATAAAGAAATAGCTTTATTTTTTCAACAGAGTAATTGTATAATGAAGTGTCTTTTATACGTAGAATAAATACTAAATTTTGGGCTGGAAAAATATATTTCCACCGGCCTTTTCTTTTTATCTTTTTTTTGGATTTTCTGTGTTGAGTGCTGATGATAACAGGTTTTAATAAGTTTATTTTTTGTGATAAATAGATAGTATCCCCGTTATAAACTTCATCCATGCTAATAATTTTAGGCCGGTAACCTTCTAATAATAATATTCCCTTTTTTTTATAAGATGTATTTTCAAGCCGGATAATACCCCGATGATCCGAAACAAGTTTTTTTTCTCCAATTTGAAGCATAACGCCTTGTAAAGGGAAATTCGCGAGCGAATCCAAGATGATTATGGATTGCCCGCGAATTATCATGGATTGTAATAAAATTAAAATTAAAATTAAAATTATTTTCATTTTTTTCTTGTTTATCTACATCTGTAAGTATCACATGTAACTTCACAACAATCTCCGGTATTCACCCATCCAACATAATAACAACAGGTACGTGAACATGCATTGGGGCTATAGTAATCATCACCACATCCCCATCCGATAAAAGGTCTCCTAGCCCTTGACTGCACCTCTTCATGCTGCTGTATTAAAGTAAAAAGATTGAAAGCATTTTGATTGAAATTAATAGTGGACGAAACATTCCAATTTACAATTTTTCTTTCATCCATAACAAAATCATTCACTTTTATTTTTTGAGTCTTATAAT
>JALVDN010000269.1 GCA_027008965.1 Flavobacteriales bacterium
TAAAAAATTATGAGTGACACAAACATAAAAAGAAAACCGCATTGGTTGAAGGTTAAATTGCCATCGGGTGAGAATTTCCGGAAAGTAAGAAATATTGTAACCACCAACCGGTTGCATACCATTTGCACCAGTGGAAGTTGCCCTAATATGGGAGAATGCTGGGTAGCGGGTACGGCAACTTTTATGATTTTGGGTAATATCTGTACACGATCTTGTAAATTCTGTAATGTTGCCACAGGACGCCCGCTTCCACCCGACCCTGAAGAACCCCGTAAAGTGGCCGAAAGTATCCGGAAAATGGGCGTAAAACATGCGGTTATTACTTCTGTTGACAGAGATGATTTGAAGGATGGTGGAGCAAGCCACTGGGTGGAAACCATTCGTCAAATTCGAGCTTTAAATCCCGGTATCACCATGGAAACCCTCATACCCGATTTCAAAGGAGAAACCCGTTTGCTGGATATGATTCTTGAAGCCGCTCCCGAAGTAATTTCGCATAATATGGAAACCGTTCGCAGGTTGACTCCTAAAGTGCGCATTCAAGCCAAATACGAACGGAGTTTATTCGTATTAGAATACCTCAAAAAAAACGGCGCCCGGAGAACCAAATCGGGTATCATGCTCGGGTTGGGAGAAACTTTTGACGAAGTAGTTGAAACGCTTGAAGATCTCAGAAAAATAAATGTTGATGTGGTGACCATTGGACAGTATTTACAACCTAAAACAGAATTATTACCCGTACAAGAATATGTTCACCCCGATACTTTTAAAAGGTTAGAAGAAATCGGATTGAAAATGGGATTCCGGTATGTAGAAAGTGGGCCTTTGGTGCGTTCATCCTATCATGCCGAAAGGCATGTAAATTGATTTTTTTCTGTTGAAAATCGGTTGTGCTTGAACCGATAGATTTTTTTATCCGGACATAAAAGAGCAACATTTTTTTATTTTTTGTAATTTTGTTGTATAAAATTATAAAGCTATGATAAAACTCAACAATAAAAAAGATTTTATCATAATCTGGTTGATTTTCCTGATTTTTTTCTTTTTAATTTTTGAGATATTAGATTTTTATCCCGGTGTATTGTCTAATATTCTATATTCAATTTTAACTTCCGGCATTTTGGTTATCTTTATTTATTGGAGAAAGTTTGGCGGAGAAATCTTAAATCCTTTTCAATATCTCATTTTAATATGGATGTTTTTTAAACCTCATTTGGTTTTGGCATTTGTATGAAGTAAAAGGAAATTGGAATCTAATAAAACCTTTTCAGTACTACAGTGTTTTGGGCTTTACAACGTTATACGTATTTCTATTGTATGGAATGTCAAAGAAAGCTAAATTTAAGCAAAAGATAAAGTCTAAAACCGGAAATTAATATAAAAACGGGAGGTTTTCACCTCCCGTTTCGTTTTTTTATCCTCCGAAATCATCAAATCTGATATTCTCAGGCGGCACGCCCAAATCATCCAACATTTGTACTACGGCTTTATTCATCATAGGCGGACCACAGAAATAATATTCAATATCTTCGGGAGTGGGATGTTTACTCAAATAATTGTCATACAAAGCTTGATGTACAAATCCTACAAATCCTTCACCTTCGGGGTCATCCAGTGATTTTTTCACTTTCCAATTATCCTCGGGTAAAGGTTCACTCAATACTACATAGAATTTAAAGTTCGGGAATTCTTTCTCCAACTTTCTAAAATGATCAATGTAGAATAGTTCCATCCGGGAACGTCCTCCATACCAATAGGATACTTTTCTATCGGTTTTCAGTGTTTTGAACAAGTGGAAAATGTGTGAACGCAAAGGCGCCATTCCTGCTCCACCTCCGATATAAACCATTTCGGCGTCACTGTCTTCATTGATGAAGAACTCACCGTAAGGTCCTGAAATGGTTACTTTATCGCCGGGTTTTCTGGAGAAAATATAAGAAGACGCAATACCGGGATTCACGTCCATCCAAGTATTTTTCTTTCTATCCCATGGCGGTGTGGCAATCCTGACATTCAACATGATTCTTCTTCCTTCAGCCGGATAACTGGCCATGGAATAGGCACGTGTAACTTCTTCATCGTTCACCATCACCAAGGGCCAAAGATTATATTTATCCCAAATGGGCTTGAATTTATCAGGTTCGCCGGGATGCTCCTCCGGATGAGCGGTGATATCAATATCTTTATATTCCACACGACAAGGAGGCACATCAATTTGAATGTAACCACCGGGTTTATAATTAATGTCTTCCGGAACTTCCACTACAAACTCTTTAATAAATGAAGCCACATTGTAGTTGGAAACCACAGTAGCCTCCCATTTTTTTACGCCG
>JALVDN010000270.1 GCA_027008965.1 Flavobacteriales bacterium
CCGAAAAAGATTTGGCCGGACAAACCTTTCACAGTACGGCCAAACAAGCCGCTATGATTGCCAAAGAAGCCGGCGTAAAAAAATTGATTATCGGTCATTTTTCGTCCCGCTATCGCGATTTGAATATTCTATTGGAAGAAGCCCGGAGCATTTTTCCCGAAACAGAACTTGCTTTTGAAGGAAAACAAATTGTATTTTAGAAATATGGAAAAAGACTTGAGTAACTACCGGCGCGACTACAATAAATTCGAACTCTCCGAAGAGAATGTTCCCGAAAATCCCATGGAACTTTTCAGGGATTGGTTTCACCGGGCCGAAAAAGAAGAAAATTGCATTGAAGTGAATGCCATGCAATTGGCCACCTTCGGTCGCGACGGATATCCCGGACTACGCACCGTATTGCTTAAAAAATTCCGGTGGGACGGATTTATATTCTACACCAACTATCAAAGCGATAAAGCTTTGGATATAGAAAAAAATCCAAACGTTACACTTCATTTTCATTGGCCCGTCTTGGAGCGTCAAATCATCATCAAAGGAAAGGCCGAAAAACTCCCCGAAAACCTCTCCGACGGCTATTTTGAAACCCGTCCACGCGCTTCACAACTCGCCGCCTGGGCTTCACCTCAAAGTCAAAAAATTCCATCCAAAAAATATTTGGAAGAACAATTGAAGTTCTACGAAAAAAAATTTGAAGGTCAACCCGTTCCGCGCCCGCCGTTTTGGGGCGGTTATCTGGTAAAACCCTATAAAATGGAATTTTGGCAAGGACGCCCCAACCGCTTGCACGACCGGATTTTATATGAGCTCAACCCCGGTTTTACATGGAAAATTTCTCGCTTGAGCAGTTGATCTGTTTTGCAAAAAGGTATAATTTTTGTTATCTTCACTGCCAACATTAATATACTTCAAAATGAATTTTGCATACATACTTATAGCCATTATTGCCATCGTCGGAATGATTGTACAATCCATGTTAAAGTCAAAATTTCAGAAATACGGAAAAATAAGACTAGGGGCAGGTTTGACAGGCAGGGAAATAGCCGAAAAAATGTTGGAAGATCACGGCATCACCGATGTGAAAGTGATGTCCACACCCGGCGCCTTGACAGACCATTACAATCCCTTGAAAAAAACCGTTAATTTAAGCGGTCCGGTATATGCTTCCGACAGTGTAGCGGCCGCCGCCGTAGCCGCGCATGAAGTGGGACATGCCGTACAACATGCCGTAGGCTATCGATGGTTGAAAATGCGGTCGGCATTGGTGCCCATGGTCAGCTTTTCGTCAAAAATCGTGACCTTCTTGCTCATAGGCGGTATTTTGATGATCAATACTTTCCCGCAACTTCTTTTGCTCGGCATCATTCTTTTCGCCTTGACGGTCATTTTCAGTTTTATCACCTTGCCCGTTGAATATGACGCCAGCGCTCGTGCCAAACGTTGGCTGGAAGAAAAAGGTCTGGTCACTCCCGAAGAAAAAAAAGGCGTAGCCGACGCCTTAAAATGGGCCGCCCGCACTTACGTGGTAGCCGCCTTGAGTTCCTTGGCAACATTGTTATACTATCTCCAAATCTATAATTCACGCCGCTAAGCCGACTTGCCGAATGACAAAACAAAGTTTTCCAAATAAATTTTTTTCCAACGGTAACCCTCCGGGTTGCCGTTTTTTTTATCATCAAAAATCAACAAAATGAAAATACATCATCTTTCCACCACTCCCAGTATTCTCAATAAATACTTAGCTGAAATCAGGGATGTAAACATCCAAAAAGACAGTATGCGTTTTCGCCGCAACATTGAACGCATAGGCGAATTTATGGCCAACGAAATCAGCAAAACCTTTCGTTATAAAAATCATGCAATTCAAACCCCGCTCGGCACCAAAACCATCCCGTTGCCCGACGAACAAATTGTCATAGCATCCATCCTGCGTGCCGGATTACCCTTGCACAACGGACTACTCAATATTTTTGACAATGCCGGAAACGCATTCATTTCCGCCTACCGCAAGCACACCGATGAAAATCATTTTGAAATAGCCGTGGAATACCTGTCCACTCCGCCTTTGGAAGGCAAAACCCTATTGTTGGCCGATCCCATGTTGGCAACAGGCCGTTCGCTTCTTTCAGTCTACAAAAATCTAATTCAACACGGCGGAAATCCCGAGAAAGTCCATCTCATTTCCGTTATTGCTTCACAGCAGGGTATAGATTATGTCCGCCGAAACTTTCCTGAAAATATTCATCTCTGGGTGGCCGATATTGATGAAAAGCTCAATCAAAAATCGTACATTGTTCCCGGTTTGGGTGATGCAGGCGATTTGG